>NZ_JBJMQP010000239.1:0-124182 GCF_045802625.1 Hyalangium sp.
CCGAGCGCTGGAGCGCCTCCAGTGTCCCTCGCAGCGCCTGGGTGGCGGGATCTCCCTCGGGGGGCGCGGGCCAGTTGAGGCCCAGCTCGATCAGCGTGTCATCCGTGGGCTCGACAGCCAGGGAGGGCAGGTGGCGCGGCGCCTCGCGGTGGCGCACGTCGGTGCCTCGGCCCACCTCGCCTCCGATGAGCCCTCGGCGCTCGGCCTCGGCGTAGGCGCGAGTGACGGTGCCCACCGTCACTCCAACCCGCTCGGCCAGCTCGCGGTGCGTGGGCAGCCGAGTGCCGGGAGCCAACCGCCCCTCCTCGATGTCTACCGCCAGCGCATCCGCGATGGCTCGGTAGAGCGGCCCGTCCCGGCCTTGGAGTTCCGGTGTCCAGCTTGTCATGGTGACAATTAATACAATTGACGCCGGATTGTCCGCAATGCATTTATTGTCACCGTCGAATCTTTGGATTGTGTGGAGACAATCTGGGCGGGGCGCCGAGCCCTGCCTGAGCCTTGGAAGGAGCACGTCATGCAGGTCTCGATCGTCGATGCCTTTACCCGGACCCCTGGAGCCGGCAACCGCGCGGGGGTGGTGCTGGACGCCGCGGGCCTGGACACGGGGGCCATGCAGCGGATCGCCGCGGCGGTGGCTGCCTCGGAGACGGCGTTCGTGCTCTCCCGGCCGGGGGATGTGGCGGTGCGCCTGCGCTACTTCACCCCCACGGACGAGATCGAGTTCTGCGGCCACGCCACCGTGGCCTCGTTCCACCTGCTGAGCGAGCGCGGCCTGCTGGACCGGGCGGGACACTTCCGGCTCGACTGCGCCGCCGGGACGTATGACGTGGAGCTGGAGCCGGTGGACGCGCGCCACAGCCGCGTCTGGATCGTCACCCCGCAGTACCCGTGGCGCGAGAGCCCAATGCCCCTCGAGTCGGTGATGCCGCTGCTGGGCGGCACGGCGGAGATGGTGGATCGCTCGCTGCCGGTGCTGGCCAATGGGCACAAGCTCTTCGTGCCCCTGCTGCGCCGAGACGATATCTGGGCGCTGGCCCCCCGGAACGAGGCGCTGGTGGCGGCCATGCAGCCCCATGGCCTCCGAGGCGTGTTCGCCTTCACCCGCGAGACCCAGGAGGCCAGCAGCATGACGCACGCGCGCTTCTTCGCGCCGGGGTTCGGGATCGCCGAGGATCCGGTGACGGGCTCCGCGCACGGGCCGCTGGCCGCGTACCTGGTCAACCACGGAGTGCTGCGGCTGCCCGAGGCGGGAGGCCCGGTGCGCGTGCGGGCCGAGCAGGGAGACGCCATGGGCAAGCCGGGCCGTGTGGAGCTCGAGGTGAAGGGGCGTCCAGGCGCGCTCGAGCGGGCGCGCGTTGGCGGCGCGGCGGTGACGGTCATCGAGGGCGAGCTGCGAGTCTGAGCGCGCCTCAGGCCCCCGGGTAGCGCTGGCCGAAGCCCCTCGCTCACGGGGAGGGGCTCTGGAGCTGGCACTCGGAGTGAGCCTCCTGCTGTGGACGCCTGGCGTGGCACGAACAGGGTAATGTACCGCCCCCGTATCAGTGCCCGGGCGGCGAGAGCGCACCGCGAAGTGGTGCGAGGGCTCGCCAGCACGTAAACAGGCGTCATCAGGTAGGAGGAGAGGGGCTGAATGAAGACGTTCCTCGTGGTCAACCCGCGCAGCGCCGGTGGTCAGACGGGGAAGCGCTGGGCGGAGCTGTCCGCCCAGGTGGGCCGGGCCATTGGCGACTTCGGGCAGGAGTTCACGGCCGGAGCCATGGACGCGGCGCGCATCGCCCGCAAGGCCATCCAGGATGGCTACGAGTGCATCGTCGCGGTGGGCGGGGACGGCACCATCAACGAGGTGGTCAACGGCTTCTTCCACGAGGGCAAGGCGATCAACCCGAACGCGGCGCTGGGCGTCATCCCGCGCGGCACGGGCGGAGACTTCCGGCGGGCGTTCGGGTGGGACCTGGAGCTGGAGTCGGCGCTGGCGCGGCTGCACACGGAGAAGACGGAGCCCTTTGACGTGGGGCTGGTGGAGTACACCAACCACGAGGGCAAGCTGGAGCGGCGCTACTTCGCGAACATCGCCTCGCTGGGGGTGAGCGCGTTCGTGGCGAACGAGGTGAACACGAGCAACAAGGCCCTGGGCGGCAACATGGCGTTCGTGTGGGGCACGGTGAAGGGGATGTTCCGCTTCGAGCCGCCCACCGTGAAGCTGCGCGCGGACGGAGGTGAGCCGCAGGTGCTGCCCATCAACGTGGTGGCGGTGGCCAACGGCCGGTACTTCGGCAGCGGGATGTGCGTGGCGCCGGACGCGCTCACGCACGATGGGCTCTTCGACATCACCATCTGGACCGGCTACACGCTGAAGGACTTCATCTTCAAGTCCAAGGGCATCTACAGCGGCGAGCACGTGACGTGGAAGGGGACCCGGCGTCTGCAGTGCCGCTCGTTCGAGGCGGAGAGCCCGAGCGGGCAGGAGGTGCTCATCGAGATCGACGGCGAGGTGCCCGGCCGGCTCCCGGTGAAGATGACGGTGCTGCCCGCGGCCATCCGCCTCAAGGTGTAGCTGCTCGGTGGCTTTCTACAGAACAGAAGAGCCTCGCAAGGCCAGTCCGAATGAGGGTATGACGAGCATTGAGGATGACGGGGATTCTCTGAGGGTCGGCGGTCAATGCGGGGTAAGGTCGGATTGTCTTGTGGAGGTGTTGCCAAGTGGGTTCGTTATAGCGTGATTGCTCGTGACCAGCACTTGTCAAAGCTACTCGGGTGATGTCTTTGAGGATGGTAAGTGTTGTCATGGGGGTTCGTGTAGCTGCCGCAAAAAGCTTGTGAGGCATTGACCACAATGCGGCAGGCGAGTGCTTGGCGGGCATATGGGCGCTGATAGTTAAGGCGCTGAGCGCCCGCCGATCTCTGGGAAGCGCTCGTAGGCGAGAAGCAGCGCCTTGAGGTGCGCGGGATGGTCGAGATCCAACGGCGCCTCCGTGAGCCGGACCACCCACCCGCCCGTCGCGGTGCGCTTTGCCCAAGAGAGCAACTCCGCGTCGCAGTCGAGCCTCGGGAACCCGATGGCGTGTGCGGTAGCGGCCGACCAGTAGTTCAGCCACCCGAGGCAATGCGGAATCTCGGGAGCACGGAGGGAGTCTGGGAACTTGAGCGCTGGCAGCCCCCGTGGAGGGTCCCCTGGCTTTCGCACCGGATCTCGGGTCTGCCGCGAAATCTCGACGGCTGCGTTGAACGGCGTTGCGCGACCCCAGAACGCGCGTGCGCCTTCCGCCACGCCTTCGAGCACCGCCGCCGCCGCTGCAATGCCGGCTGCGTTCAGCGGCAGCTTGGCATGAACTTCCAGTTGGGCCTGCCCTCCAGGGGAGATGTTCGTCGCCGCTTCCCATCCGGACACCGACACGTAGTGGCTCTCATTGCCATTGTGGAGGAGCGGAAATTCTCCGACCCGCCTCTGTTGGGCGAGCCATGCATCGCGATCCGCCAGGAGGGTGCGCTTCCCCTCGTCGGAAGTTGTCCACACGAGGCGCAAGCCCGGAAACGCGCGCTCCATTCCACGCACAATGGCCAGAGGGCGGGCATCGTCGCCTACGAGATCAGGCGCGTGGACGATGATGACAAGCTCATGGGGGTTGTTAGCGACCATGTCAGCACCAGTCCATGACGATGATGTCGAGGGTGGAATCCTGTGCTTCAAGAGCAGCTTTGTGCGCAGCACTGCGCACGCCGACTCGAAAGCCAAACCCACAGGCCCTTGCGAGTTCGCGCTCGCGCCGAAATTCCCGCACCTGCTTTCGGATGACGATGTCTCGAAGGTCGGGCGGGTACGTGTCGAAGTTGTCGGTCTTGACCTCCCACAGCATGCTCGCGGCCGGTTGCAGAGCATCGAACGCCTTGCCGTTGACCAGCGCGTTGGCGCCACGGAAGGCGTTGAGCGGAACATTGTCGGCGCACGTGTCATGGAAGGGATGCCCCCCCTTGGGTGGCACCCGTCTGGGCGTGCACTCAGGGCCACGATCCGAGGGATCTGGTGACTGTGGGGGCAGCCAGTCCCGGCCTGAAGAGGAACCGTCTGGCTCAGGTCGTCGGTCCGCCTGGGGTTCGTCTGAGGTGGCTGCAGTCACGGGCGCTGCTCTCCCGGAGGACGCCTCGGCCTCGGTGTTGCCACGGGGCCTGCGCGCATAGTCATCGAGCGCCTCGGCGATCGCGACGGCGACCACTACCGTCCCGATGATGACCACCGCTCCCACGACAAGTTCTGGCTGCGTCAAGAGGCAGATGCCGACCATCGTCTCCAGGGTGGCCGCATCCGCCGAGGCGACAGAACAACGTCGCTCGGTATCGCGAAACCGGATCCGCTTGGAGTCGAGCGCGTGAAAGCATCGCTCCACCACCACGGGCCAGGGATGGGAGGCTTCATGGACCACGCACTGCCCCTCGTCCCTCCAGGGCAGCGTCGCCGCTCTCTGAAGATTGACGAGCCTCGGGTTGCGGGCCACCGGCTCCTTTACGCTTGGCTCCGTCGTAGCGCAGGCAGCAACGAAGAGCAGAGGCAGGAGTGCACTGCTAGGTCGGAGGAGCATGGCCACTTTCTTCCATCAAGCGTGTGTGCTGGGACAAGGCTAGCCCGTTCTGGGATAGGTCGGCCGCCTCGGTGAGCATGCTTGGGGCCTACCGAAGGGTAGCCCCGGCTGCCCGCTGTCCAGGCAGCCAACGTACAGAGTTGGGCACAAGCGACCCGACCTGATGCATTCTATCCGTGCTGGCGTTATGTCCGCCTCCACGCGCCATCGAGGTGTGTCCTCGGTGGCCGGGTGCTCAGGATTCCGGAGTCGCTCTCATGTCTCAGCGAGACCCTTCTCAGCTCGATCTCTTCACCGGCGGCGTCTCACCGACGCAGGCGCGCCGCTCCCGGAAGGCGGAGCCCGTGGGGCCCGCTCCCGTCTCGGAAGAGGTGCGCGCCCTCGGCGAGCGGCTGCCCCAGGGCCTCTATCTCGGCACCTCCTCCTGGGCCTTCCCGGGCTGGGCGGGCCTCGTCTACGACCGGGACGCGGCGCAGTCGATGCTCGCGCGACAGGGGCTCTCGGCCTATGCCCGGCACCCGGTGCTGCGCACCGTGGGCATCGATCGGACCTTCTACAGCCCCGTCTCCGCCGTCACCTTCGCCGAGTACGCCGCCCAGGTGCCTCCCGGCTTCCGCTTCCTCGTGAAGGCCCACGAGGTCTGCACCATGGCGCGCTACCCACTGCACGAGCGCTATGGTGTCCACCGAGGCCAGATCAACGATCGCTTCCTCCAGGCCAGCTACGCGGCCGACATGGTGGTGGCGCCCTTCGTCGAGGGCTTGGGTGACAAGGCCGGGCCGCTCGTCTTCCAGTTCCCGCCCCAGGACCCCCGCTCCTTTGGAGGCCCGGGGCGCTTCGTCGAGCGGCTCCATGCCTTCTTCGCCGCGCTGCCTCGCGGCCCCCTTTACGCCGTCGAGGTCCGCAACGACGAGCTGCTCACCGAGGGCTTTGCCCAGGCGCTCTCCGAGCTGGGCGTGTGCCCGGTGCTCTCGGCTTGGCGGCAGATGCCGCCGGTGGTGCACCAGGCCGTGCGCACTCGCGCGCTCGAGTCCCGCGCGCTCGTGGCGCGGTGGATGCTGCCGCCGCACCTTGGCTACGAGGAGGCCTACGCCCGCTACGCGCCCTTCGATCGGCTCGTGGACGAGGACATCGTCACCCGCGAGGCCCTGGCGGGCATCTGCGCCGCTGCCTCGCATAAGGGGCTGCCGGCCTTCGTGATCATCAACAACAAGGCTGAGGGCAGCGCTCCCTTGTCCGCCCTCAAGCTCGCCGCGAGCATGGATCAGGTCCTCAGCGGCCGACGTGGCGCGTCATCGGGTAGTGCGTAAGGAATTTTGCACCTGGAAGACCTGGCAGGTCGTGCATACCTCTTGCTAGAAGAGGAAGACATGAAGCCACTCATGCTAGCGGCACTCGTGGTTCAGCTGACGTCTGCGGGCGGCGCGGGGAGCGGCACGGCCAGTGAGCAGGAGAAGGCAGGGTCTTCCGCCGCGGACGTAGGAAAACATTTCTCTGCCCTGAAGAACGAAGTCACCTCCCTGTCGCAACAGTTCCGCGAGGCGCGGCAGAAGGCTCGGCTCGAGGCGGAGCGGAAGAAGCAGGAGTCCGAGGGCGTCTATGCGCCGCCGAACCAGCGAACCGCCGCAGTCCCCTCCACCCCTGGAGGACAGTCTCTCTGAAGACGAAGTGGTCGAACTTCCAGTCGATGGAAATCTCGATCTGCATCTTTTTCACCGCCCGCCAGTGAGGCTGATGGGGGCTGGGGCGCCACCTGGGTTCGGCTCAAGGCCCTGGAACCATGATTGACGACCTCTGGTACAAGAACGCCATCGTCTACTGCCTGGACGTCAAGACGTTCATGGACTCCAACGGCGATGGGGTGGGCGACTTCGAGGGGCTGACCCGGCGCCTGGGGTACCTGGCCGGCCTGGGCGTCAACGCGGTGTGGCTGCTGCCCTTCCACCCCTCGCCCATGAAGGACAACGGCTACGACGTCTCCGACTACTACGGGGTCCACCCGAGCGTGGGCTCGCTGGGGGACTTCGTCGACTTCGCCCACGAGGCGAAGAAGCACGGCATCCGGATCCTGATGGATCTGGTGCTCAACCACACTTCGGATCAGCACCCATGGTTCAAGGCGGCCGTGAGCGATCCGGGCTCGAAGTTCCGCGACTGGTACGTCTGGTCGAAGAAGAAGCCTCGGGAGGCCAACAAGGGCATGGTCTTCCCCGGCGTGCAGAAGAGCACCTGGAGCTATCACCCGGCCGCCAGGGCGTACTACTTCCACCGCTTCTACAAGTTCCAGCCGGACCTCAACATGGAGAACCCGGACGTCCGGACCGAGGTTCAGCGCATCATCGGCTTCTGGCTGCAGATGGGCGTGTCCGGCTTCCGGGTGGATGCGGTGCCCTTCGTCATCCAGAAAGAGGGCCCCCGGGGGCCCCACCCCGAGCAGTACGAGCTGCTGAGGAACATCCGCGAGTTTCTGCAGTGGCGGGCCGGGGACGCGATCCTGCTCGCCGAGGCCAACGTGCAGCCGAAGAACGATCTCGACTACTTCGGCGACGACGGCGACCGGATGCACATGATGTTCAACTTCCTGGTCAACCAGAACGTGTTCTACGCGCTGGCCTCGGCGGACGCGCGGCCGCTGGCCAAGGTGCTGGAGCGCACCCGGGTGACCGAGGAGTTCTCGCAGTGGGCGCACTTCCTGCGCAACAACGATGAGCTGGATCTCGGCCGGCTCACCGACAAGCAGCGCGAGCGGGTGTTCGAGGAGTTCGGCCCCGAGCCGAAGATGCAGCTCTACGAGCGAGGCCTTCGCCGCCGGCTGGCGCCGATGTTCGAGGGGGACCGCCGGCGGCTGGAGCTGGCCTACAGCCTCATGTTCACGCTGCCGGGCACACCGGTGATGCGCTACGGCGATGAGATCGGCATGGGAGAGGATCTCTCGCTCAAGGAGCGGGCCGCGTTCCGCACGCCCATGCAGTGGTCCACCGAGCGCAACGCGGGCTTCTCCACCGCGAAGAAGACGATCCTGCCCGTCATCTCGGAGGGCTTCTTCGGCTACCCCCGGGTGAACGTCGCCGATCAGCGGACGGATCCCAACTCGCTGCTGAACTGGACCGAGCGCCTCATCCGCGCTCGCAAGGAGTGCCCGGAGATTGGCTGGGGTGAGTGGCGCGTGCTGGAGACGAGCTCGCCGCACGTGCTGGCGCTGCGGTACGACTGGCGGAACAACGGGGTGGTGTTCCTCCACAACTTCGACGCCAAGAGCCGGACGGTGACCTTCGGGGCCGGGAGTGCGGACGCAGGGCTGCTGGCGAACCTGCTCTCGGGCGACCACTCGCGAGCGGATGGACGCGGCCAGCACCAGATTGAGCTCGAGGGCTACGGCTACCGGTGGTTCCGCGTGGGCGGGCTCGACTACATCCTCAAGCGTTCCAGGTAGAGACCCAGACGCTTGTCACCGTGACGAGCGTTCTGGCGCCCGCCTGTCCCTTGGCTGCCGCAACCTCGTCGCCATCTCCACCTTACAGGGACAAGACATTGTGACGAGGCGCCTGCCGTGGGCGCCTTCCTGCGGCAGCGCAGGGGAGGAGAGGACCATGAGGAAGGCAATCCTGGCGGCAACTGCCGTGGCGCTGACCTGGGGAGTGGCCGGGACGGCCAGCGCGCAGCAGACCAATAACGCGGCCCAGCCGCCGCTCGCGGGCAGCTATCAGTTGCAGCAGCCCATGGCGGGCAGCTACCAACTACAGCAGCCGCTCTCAGGCAGCTACCAGCTACAGCAGCCCATGGCGGGCAGCTACCAGCTACAGCAGCCGCTCACGGGTAGCTATCAGCTACAGCAGCCCCTGACGGGCAGCTATCAGCTACAGCAGCCGCTCATGGGCAGCAGCAACCTGAATCAACCACTGACGGGCAGCAGCCCCCTCCTGCAACCGTTGGCGGGCACCACGCCCCTCCCGCAGTCGTTCCTGGACAGCTCCGCGCTGGACTCGGCGATCATGGGGAACTTCGGCACGCAGCCGTCCACGCCGAGCTCCACGCAGCCACTGCCCCAGAGCAGCTACGGCGTCCCCCAGCCTCCCGTGGGCAACTTCAACATGCAGCCGCTCATCGGGACGACTCCCGGCGCCCAGCCCGCGGGCCAGTAGGTCGTCCGTCGAGCCGGTTCCTGTCGGAGGAGGGCGGGCTCCACCCCGCTCTCAGGAGTGGAGGAAGGGAACCGCTTGCCGGATCCAGGCGAGCGCGTGCGCGAACCAGATGGGCGCATCATGCCCGAACCACGCCAGCGCATGCCCGAGCCAGGAGAAAAGGTGCTCCGCGTTCATTCCCAGCGTGAAGGCCAGCACGAAGAGGAACATGACCCCCAGCACCGGACGGAGCCTGCGCGGTGACGGCGCGGGCGTCACAGCCACGGGCTCGGAGACGCGCTTGGCCGGCACGCGATTGAAGTTGGTCGGCTCGTGGTCCTGCAGGTCCGGGACGAGGAGCACCAGGCGGATGCCGCCGTCGAACAGCGTGTCCATCAGCTTGCGGGTGAACCGCTCATACTCCTCCTGGCTGATGTCGGGCTCGTAGCCGTGGCGGCTCTCGTGGAGCAGCACCATCACGCTGTAGCTGCGGATCTGCGCCTCCTTCTTCGAGACGTCCAGCCAGCCGCAGAAGATGGCCGGATCCTGGTCCTGGCTCGGGATGAGCAGCAGCGGCTCGCGGGGCTTGCGCTTGTTCTTGGAGCCCGGCGGCTCGCCGATGTGAAGCCGGTAGCGGACCGAGCCGTACATGCGCTCGGCGAACGCGGTCCGCACGAAGTCCGCGATGCGCGAGGGCTTGGGCTTCTTCGCAGGAGCAGGGGCCAGCGCCTTGCGAGACTTCGTCTCCGGCCGCGGCGCATCCACCGGAGCGCGGAGCGAGGGGGTGAAGGAGGGCTCGTCGTCGTAGTCACGCATGGGAGGGGGCGGACGGACGGAGGCGGACTGCGCCACGCCGGAGATGGAGGGGACTCGGGGGAGGATGGGAAGATCCGCCAACAGGTTAGCGGCATCCTCCTGCGCATCCCAGGGGAGTTCCGGATTGGCGCTCAGCGCGCGGCGCGCCCCGGTCTTCGGAGCCTTGGGGAGCGGCGAAGAGAAAGGGGGCGGCTCGTTCCTCCGAGCACTGGAGCCCGTGAGCCCCGCATCCCGTTGTCTGTTCGCCATGGACCGCTCCTCCTGCATCGTGGGTCAGTCCCACGTCCAGGAAGCTGTAATGTATTCCTCAGGTCCACATCAAGAGGGATACGGCGGAAATGTGTGTCAAGTCGGACAGTGTATGCGAAGAGATTGGAAATAGGCGATGAGGCAGGAATCCGGGGCTCAGCTCAGCCAGAAATAGGCGGAGGCGATGAGCGAGCGCTTCTCGTTCACCTTCGCCTTGTGCACCAGGTCCGCGATCTGCCGGTCCTTGGCCGCGTAGCGCTTCTCTTCCTCATTGCGCAGCGAGGCCAGCTTCTTGCGGTACTCGCGCTCCATGCGGTCCGCGTGGGCGCGGGCCTTGATCCGGTCCGCGGCCTCCTCCGCCGCCACCACCGCCTTGCGCGCCTCCGCCCACTGCTCGCGCGTGCGCTCCACCGCCTCGCGCGACTCCAGCAGACAGTCCTCGGCGTAGCGGTCCGCGCGCTCGCGGGCCCGGTCCAGCTCCCAGGCGTTGCGGCGCTCGGCGGCGCGGATCAGCTCGTCCTTGGCCATGAGCAGCGCCTGCTCCTGGAGCAGTGACACGGACACGGCCTCGGGCTGCCGGCGCTTCTCCGGCTTGGCCGCCAGCTTCACGAAGTGCGCGCCGTCGGCCATCGGCAGCGCCCGGAAGCCTCCGTCCTTTTCGCGGATCAGCACCAGGTGGACGAGCTTCTCCTCGGGCTTGAGGCCCGACAGCTCGAACTTGTAGACGAACCACCAGCCCTCGTAGCCCGCCAGCCGGGCCAGCCGCGAGGGCAGCCCCGCCGCGTCCAGCTGCAGGTAGTTGATGGCGTCGTGCGTCCGGTCGCGCACGGCGTAGGCGGCCTTGGCCACCTGAAGCCGGCCCGAGGCCCGGTTGCCCAGCACGGAGCCCGTGAGCGCCCGCGCCTCCTGCTGCCTGCGCGCGAGCACCTCCTTGGTCTGCTCTCCGGCCAGCTTCAGCCGGCGGCGCACGTCTCCATCGAAGCGCTCCAGCACCACCGAGCGCATCTCCGTCATGCGCGAGCTGATGCGCTGCTCCATGTCCGAGCGCAGCTTGTCGAAGGCGGCGTTGATCTCGTCCGGGTGGCGGCAGGACTGGTAGATGTCCAGCACGCGGCGCTCGAAGTCCACGCCGCTCTCGAGCGCGCCGAGGATCTCGTCCGAGGCGCCGAACACGCCGTCGAAGAGGTTGAGCTTCTTCTCCAGCAGCTCGAACAGGCGCGCGTCCGCGGCGTTCTGCCGGTTGAGGAAGTTGATGACCAGCACGTCGCGCTGCTGGCCGTAGCGGTGGCACCGGCCGATGCGCTGCTCCACGCGCTGGGGGTTCCACGGCAAGTCGTAGTTCACCACCAGGTTGCAGAACTGGAGGTTGAGGCCCTCGGCGCCGGCCTCGGTGCAGATGAGGATCTGCGTGCGGTTGCGGAACTCTTCCACGAGCCCGCGCCGCTCCTCGGGCGTGGCGGCCACGTCTCCGGACAGCAGGGAGATCTTCCCCTGGTAGCCGTGGGCCGACAGCAGGTTGAAGAGGTACTGCTGCGTGCGCTTGGACTCGGTGAAGATGAGCGCCTTCTCCGGCCACTGGTGCGCCCGCATCACCGTGAACGTCCGGTCCAGCGCGCGCTTGAGCGCCTCGCCCTTGGCGTTCACCTTGATGGATTCCGCCAGATCCGCGTACTGCTTCAGCTCCCACACCTCGTTCTGGAGCGTGCGGATGTTGCTGGGCTTGGCGGGCTCGTCCGACCACTCCTCGCCCTCTTCGGCGTACTGCTTGGCCTCCTCGGGCTCGAAGAGGGCCAGGGCCTGGGCGCCCAGCTTGGCCGCCTCCAGGCGCTTGTCCAGGTTGTCCGCGAGCTTCCGCAGCGTGGGGGCGATCGCGTAGGTGGAGGAGGCCAGCAGCTTGCGGTAGCAGAGGGTGAGCAGCGTCTTCTTGCCCGGCTCGATCGCCGCCGCCTCCGAGCGCCGGAGGTACTCGCTCACCTTCTCGTAGAGATCTTGCTCCTCGGGCGAGGGCGCGAAGTCCTCCACGATGCTGCGGCGGTTGGTGTAGCGCACGTACTCGCGCACCTGCCGGCGCAGCGTGCGCTGCACCACCGGAGCCAGCCGCTCCTTGAGCTCGGTGACGGCGTCTTCCTTGAGGCCGCCGCACTCTGGGTCCACCTGGTAGCGGCTGCGGAAGGCGTGCTCGGGGCCGAGGATCTGCTCGTCCAGCAGCGACATCAGCCCGAACAGCTCCATGAGATCGTTCTGGAGCGGCGTGGCGGTGAGCAGCAGCTTGGGGCGGCCCTGGAGCGCGGCGCGCAGGGCCTGGCCCGTCTTGTGGCCGTGCTTGTGGGCGTTGCGCAGGCGGTGGGCCTCGTCGATGACGACCACGTCCCAGGGGATCTCGGCGAGCAGCGCCGCCTTGTTCGCGGCGAAGGGGTGCGAGCAGATGACGGGGAAGGGCTGATCGAAGCAGTTGCCGGTGGCGCGCACGGTGCGGCCGTCCACCAGCACGGACTCGAGATCAAACTTCTCCTTCAGCTCACTGTTCCACTGCGCGCGCAGCGTGGCGGGCGCGAGGATGAGGATGCGCGTCTTGCCCTCGGCGATGAGCTGGCCGATGGCGAGGCCCGCCTCGATCGTCTTGCCCAGCCCCACCTCGTCCGCGAGCATGCAGCCGCCGCGCGACAGCGAGTCGAGCGCGAACGAGGCGGCCTCGACCTGGTGCGGGTTGAGATCAACCTTGGCCTCGGACAGCGCGTTGGCCATGCGCTGGTGCGAGTCGGCGCTGCGGAGGGTGAGCTCCTCCGAGAGCAGCCGCTCATGGAACGGCGTGAGGGGCCGTCCAGGCTCCGCCTCGTTCCGTGCCGCCGTCGCCGCCGCCGCAGACACCTCGACTTCGACTCTCAGACCTCGCGCGACCTCCACACCCAAGACCCGATCTCCGTTCGAGGAAGCACCGCCAACTGCGACGGGCATGTAGCACGGGCGCTATTTTGGGGAGCAAGATCGCGCTGTAAAGGGGGTCGTCTCCGAGGCCGGAAAATCGGCTCCGGAGCGATTGGCACGGTTCTTTATCAGCGACGCCGTGATGCGGGCATGTGCCGGGCTCTCGCACAAGGGACTTGACGGCGGACGGTGGAACAGTTCCTGGTGCGCCGCGCTTTGGGGCCGGAGGACAACGCCACCTTCTGCCCGTGGCTCAGTGGCAGTCCTCGCCCTGGCAGATGTTGTTCGAGCAGTCTGTGCCCGAGAGACAGGCGCTTCCGATCCCGATCCCCTTGTCCGAGTCTGAAGACTTCGAGAACGGCGAGCACTCGCCAAAGTCGCAATTTCCACTGGGGCAGTCGATGTCAAAGGTGCAGGCCTGCGCCTTCTTCGTTGGCGATGCCTGATCCGACGACTGCGTTGGCACCGTCGCACAGCCGGCCAGCAAGCCCAGGAGCAGCAGGAGCGTTCGTGTCATGTCTCCAAGACCCTCCAGGCCCCTGAAAGGTTAGAGCAGTCCGCGCGACTTCACGTGCAGGTAGGTGTTGATGGCCGCCGCGCCGAAACCTCGAGCCGGCGCGCGCACCACCAGCACCCCGGAGTCCCGCAGCGTCACCGCTGTGCGCCGGTACTCGTCCTCCAGGCGCGCGGCGGCTTGGCGTGTGTAGGCGTCCTGCGGCTCTCTCGGTACGCCTGTGGCCGCGGCCTGGAGATCCTCGTCCAGCAGCGAGGCCACCAGCGGCAGGTGGCGCGGGCGCAGCATCAGCGTGCGGGCCACCAGCGTGCCCGAGGCATCCGGATCCACCAGGTCCGTGAAGAGCACCACCAACGAGCGCCGAGAGCTGCGCGCGAAGGCGAAGTCGTAGGCCCGGCCGTAGTCGCTCTCCTCGAGCGCGGCCTCGGCGCGGTAGAGCGCCTCGGTGAGCAGGCGCAGGTGCTCGCGCCCCTTGCGCGGGGGCAGGTAGGCGCGCACGTCGCTGGCGAAGGCGAGCACTCCCACCAGATCCCCCGCGTCCAGGCTCACCTTGGCCAGCCGCAGCGCCGCGTCCACCGCGTGATCCAGCTTGCGGCGGCCGTCCACTTTGCCCGCCATGTGGCGCCCGCAGTCCAGCAGCAGCAGCACCGGCTGGTTCCGCTCCGGCTGGTACACGCGCACCATGGTCCGAGCCCGGCGCGCCGAGGCCTTCCAGTCGATGGTGCGGTAGTCATCTCCGGTGCGGTACTCGCGCAGGGACTCGAACTCGCGGCCTTCGCCCGGGCGCGGCTGGGGGCGCTCGGCCGGAGCATCCGAAGCTCGCGCCAGGGCCAGCGCCTCCTGCGTCAGCGCGGTGAGATCCGGATACACCTTCACCACCTGCTCGGCGGGAACGCGGACCTGCCGCGCGCACAGGCCCAGCGGGCCCATCAATCTCAGGTGGATATCCCCGAAGCGCACGTCCCCGCGGGCCGGCGGATGCACCGTGTAGCTCACCCGCGTCGGTTGCAGGCCCGGTGCGACGGAGAAGGGCTGCCGGTGCCCGTCCACCGCCACGTCCACGGGGGCCTCGTCCCGGAGCTCGCCTCGGATGGGAGCCTCGCGGCGGCAGGTGAGCTCCAGGTGCACGGCGTTGTCCACGCCCGAGCGCAGGATGGGCTCCACCTCGCGCCGGAGCTCCACGTCCGAGGCCCGAGGGGCCCGCGCGAAGTCCACCACGCACAGCACCCCCACGGCCACGTCGAGCGCCAGCGCCAGCCACGCGAAGGCGGGGCTCGCCACGGCCAGCGCCGCGGGCACGAGCGTCGACGCCAGCAGCGCCACGGCGAGCCCGGTGGGGACGGGGCGGCCCAGGCTCACCGGGGAACCTTCACCTGCTCCAGCGTTTGCCGCAGCACATCGTCCGGAGTGACGCCCTCCACCTCCGCCTCCGCCTTGAGCAGCAGGCGGTGGTTGAGGACGCTGGGCACCACCGCCTTCACCTCATCCGGGGTGACGAAGTCCGTGCCCTGCAGCGCCGCTCGCGCCTTGGCCGCGGCCAGGATCGCCTGCGCCGAGCGGGGAGAGGCTCCCAGGCGCACGCGCGGGTGGGCGCGCGTCTCGCGAGTGAGCTTCACCACATAGGCGAGGATGGACTCATCGCAGGTGACGCGGGCGGCCCGGGCCTGCAGCTCCGTCAGCGTGGGTAGATCCAGCACGTGCTCCACCGAGGCGGGCTTGCCCTCGCGCTGGTGGAAGCCTCGCAGCATGGTCACCTCGGCGTCCGCCTCCGGGTAGCCCACGCGCACGCGCATGAGGAAGCGATCGAGCTGCGCCTCCGGGAGCGGGTAGGTGCCCTCCAGCTCCAGCGGGTTCTGCGTGGCCACCACGAAGAAGTGCGGCGGCAGCGGATGGGAGACTCCGTCGATGGTGACCTGGCGCTCCTCCATCGCCTCCAGCAGCGCCGCTTGCGTCTTCGGCGGGGTGCGGTTGATCTCGTCAGCCACCAGCACCTCGGTGAAGACGGGGCCGCGCACCAGGCGGAAGAGGTTCTCCGCCGGATGGAAGACGTTGGTGCCGAGGATGTCGCTCGGCATCAGATCCGGGGTGAACTGGACGCGGGTGAACTTCAGGCCGAGCGCCGAGGCCATGCTGCGCGCGGTGAGCGTCTTGGCCACGCCGGGCACGCCCTCGAGCAGCACGTGGCCGCGGGCGAGGAAGGCCGTCACCAGATCCGTGATGACGTGACGCTGGCCGACCACGGTCGCGTCGAGCGCCGCGGTGAGCCGGGAGAGGGGAGTATCGCTGGGCATCGCGGCGGAGACGCTAGTCCGGTGGCCGCGCGAGGGCGCGGGTTTTTACGTGCGCTCCCTCAACCCCATGACCGAGCCCGTCAGCGCCGCAATCGTCCCGAGCAGCCCCAGGAACACCCCGAAGCTGGGCGACGAGTTCATGATCAGCCGGTTGCCGATGGCGGAGGGGACCTCGGTGGTGTCGAAGGCGGACTTGATGAAGACGACGGTATAGAGCAGGGAGAAGAACGACACTCCGAGCTGCATGGCCCAGGGCACCAGGGGGTTGAACTTCGGCAGGCTGCGGCGCACCCGGATGAAGATGGAGCCGATGACGATCGCCGCCCCGATCAGGGCGCCCGCGCCGGCGCTCATGAGCCCGAGCACGTCTCCCTCCGCGGCCGTCTCCTTCCAGGGCAGGAAGCAGGAGAGGATGACGAGGCAGCAGCCCCCGAAGGCGATCTTGTCCGAGCGCATCAGCTCGCCGAAGAACGCTCGCGCATCCGAGATGATCTCCTCGGGCGCCACGATCTTTCCGCTGGTGTTGGTGGTGGCGTAGCCCTTGGAGGCCGGCGAGGGAGGCAGGAGTGGCTTGCGCGGCTCGGCATCGTCCAGCTCCATGTCCGGCGCGCTGGCACTCGCGGACTGCGGCGCGGGGCGGACCGCGGGGACAGAGCGGGACACGGGCTTCGACACGGCGCGGACACCCGGCTTGCTACGAGCCCCTCCATCGGGGGAGACGGCTTTGACGGCGGGGCGTGAGCCTGTCTTGCCGGTGGCCACGCGCCGTGTGCCCGTGGTGACGGCGGACGTCGCACCGGTGCTTCCCGTGCGCGGCCGGGACGGAGGCTTCGTGGTCCGAGGATCCGCGGCTGCGCCCGTCGCTTCATCGTCACCGCCGCTCGGGGGCGGCTCAGCGGAGAGGAAGGACGCGTCGATGATGTAGTCGCACTTGGGGCAGATGGACGTGCCATCCGCGACCTGGGTGCCACAGCCGGGGCATTTCAGAGCCAGCGCTCCTTGCGCGAGGTTCAGGGGCGTCCATCTTCTGGCGCCGCGCCGTTCAAGTCAAACCAGTCACATCGTAACCCCTGGATTTCAGCGGGGATTTGGCCTACGCCGCACCTCATGCGCTCACTGTCTGCCCGCGTGTCCGCTTGCCTCCTGGCCCTGGCCAGCCTGTCGGCCTGCTTCCGGAACGTCCCCGCCGACGCGGGGGACTCCGAGGCTCTGGCTCGTATCGCGGACTGGGAGGACCGCCGCTCACTCGGGGAGGGACAGCTCACCGCGTGGGCCCAGGGACAGAGAGGAGCGGCGGTGCGGGCTCGCGCCTTGCGTGCGCTGGCGCGGATCCAGGATCCCGCGACGGCCGAGATCATCCTCGCCGGGCTCTCGGCGCCGGAGCCGGAGGTGAGGGATGAGGCCGCGTTCGCCGCGGGAGAGCTGGGGCTGTCCTGGGAGCCGCTACCGGAGGAGATGAAGGCCCGGCTGACTCAAGCGCTGCTCGCGGCCGAGGCGGCGGAGGCGGAGCTGTCCGTGCGGCGGACGCTGCTGGAGTCCTTCAGCAAGGTGGGGACTCCTGGCGCGGTGCAACGCCTCATCGAGCGGCTCGGAGACAAGCGGGAGGCCGTGGCGGGACGCGCGGCGCTGGCCCTGGGCGTGGCGGGTCGGCGGGGGGCCTCGCTCTCGGAGGTGCCCCTCGAACCGGTGGGAGCACTGCTGGCGCCGCAACAGCCCGAGGAGGCCCGCTACGGCGCCGCCTATCTGCTCGCCTATGTCCGGCGGCCTGCCGCGCTCGAGCTCCTGCGCAAGTGTGTCTCGGACGTGTCCCCGGATGTCCGAGCCCTGTGCGCGAAGGGCTTTCCGGAGGTGGCAGGGCCGGAGGATGCGAACCTCCTGGGCCGATTGCTGGAGGACTCGGAGCCTCGCGTGGCGGCCGAGGCGGCGCGTTCGCTGGCGAAGCTCGCCGCGAAGTGCAGCGGCCCTTGCGCGCCGCTGGAGGCGCTGCGGGCGCTGAAGCGGCAGGCGGGAGCCATCGCGGCGGGAGATTCCCCGGCGGGGCACGCGATCCTGGCCATGGCTCAGCAGGGGTTGCCTCCTGACGGCCGGCCGGTGCTCGAAGAGCTGCGGAGCTTGATTCGGCAGGCGCCTCGAGGGGCCTCGGCCGTGGTGCTCGAGGATCTGGCGTGGCTCGACTGCCGGCTCTCCGCGGCGATGGATCGGCAGACGGGGGCGCCCGCGGAGGTGCTGCGCTGCGGAGGCGACCGGGTGCCCGAGGCGCGGAGGTTGGCGCTCGGGCTTCGCGAGGTAGCGCAGACCCCCGGGCAGGGAGGCGCGAAGGAGGCGGTGGCCTGGCTGCAACACCCGGACGCGCGAGTGCGCCTGGCCGCGCTGGAGGCCCTGGGGGCGCGGCCCGTGCCCGAGGCGCTGGAGCCCCTGAGAGCCCTCATGAAGGGAGCGGATCCGGTGGTGGCCGCGGCGGCGGCGACCGTGGCGGGGAAGATGAAGGCGACGGAGGCCCTGCCCGAGGTCCGTGCGCTGGCGGTCCGAGTGCCCCAGGAGCCGGATCTGGCAGAGCCCGTGGCGGGGGCGCTCGTCGCGCTCGCGGGCAAGGAGGCGGAGCCTGTCCTTCGGACCTGGCTGGAGCATCCTCACGCCAACGTGCGGCGCGTGGCGGCGGATGCGCTCACCGGAATGACCGGTCAGCCCGTGCGCTCGGTGCGGCGGGAACTCCCGCCAGGGACAGCCCGTGCTCCCAAGGCCCCGGCGGGAGCGAAGCTCACCTTTCACACCCGGAAGGGTGACTTCACCGTCGCGCTGGACACACAGGAGGCCCCAGTCACCTCAGGCAACCTCTACGCGCTGGCGCGTAAGGGCTTCTTCCGAGACATCACCTTCCACCGCGTGGTGCCGGACTTCGTCGCCCAGGGAGGCGATCCGCGTGGGGACGGAGAGGGCGGTCCGGGCTACCCCATCCGCTGCGAGATGACACGCCGCCCGTACACCCGGGGCACCCTCGGCATGGCGCTGTCGGGCAAGGACACGGGAGGCAGCCAGTTCTTCTTCACCCACTCGCCGCAGCCGCACCTGGATGGCCGCTACACCTCCTTTGGAGAGGTGGTCTCGGGCATGGAGGTGGTGGACGCGCTGCAGGAGGGAGACGTCATCCTCGAGGTGCGGACGGAGCCCTGACGGGCCGGACCGGTCAGGGGAGGGGGCCAGCCGCTCAGGAGCCGCTCCCGACCGTTCGCCCGCCGAGCCGCGGTCCCACCCTCGAAGCATGCGCATGCTGTCGGCATTCCACGTTGCGAATCCGACGAGAGGTATGCGCCATGTCTACACTCAACCCCTCCTTCACCGGTCCGAGCGAGGCCGTGCCCCAGGTGGCGCCTGCCCCCTCGGTGCTGCCCCGGGTGAGAGCGCCGCGTCCCATGTTCGTGGCGGCGCTCGCCACGGGCCTCATCGCGGACCTGCTCCTGGACGCGGACCGCTGGGGCGTGTCCTTCCCCCTGGTCGTCGTCGCGCTGCTGGGAGCGCTCCTGGTGCTGGGCGGGCGAGAGGGCTGGCAGCGGGCCCGGCCGAATGCATGGCTCGCGGTGCCGCTGCTCGTGTTCTCGGGGTTCGTGGCGGTGCGTGCCAGCCCGTGGCTGATGGCGCTCAACGTGCTGGCCTCGGCAGTGTTGCTCCTGCTGCTCACCCACTTCTGGGCGGCGGGCCGGGTGCAGCGGTTGGGCCTGGGCGGCTATCCCCTCACCGTCTTCTTCTCCGCGGTGAACTTCCTGATCTACCCGCCGGCGGTGGCGCGTGACGCGGTGGATCTGCGAGGGGTTCGGCAGCACGTGCCGCGCCTGATGCCCTTCGTGAGAGGGCTGCTGTTCGCGCTGCCCGTGCTCGCGGTGTTCGCGGTGCTGCTCCAGTCGGCGGATGTGGCGTTCGCCTCGGCGATGGACCGGGTGCTGTCGGTGCCGCTGGGCGAGATGTTCGAGAGCGCCCTCACCCGCACGGTGGGCGTGGGGTTCTGCGCGTGCGTGGCGGCGGGTGTCTTCGGCCACGCGCTGCGCCGACGCGGGGCCCGTGAGTGGGGCGAGGCGGAGGCGCCGCCCGCGAAGGCGCGGCTGGGGATCATCGAGGCGCTGATGCTGGTGCTCTCGGTGGATGCGCTCTTCCTCGTGTTCGCTGGCTTCCAGGTCGCCTACCTGTTCATCGGCGGAGCCACTTCGCCGGCGCCCGGTTACAGCTATGCCGAGTACGCACGCCACGGGTTCTTCCAACTGGTGTGGGTGTCCGCGCTGACGCTGGCGCTGATCATGGCGCTGGCGCGGTGGACGCGCCGCGAGTCCCGGGGCGCGGAGCTGGCCTTCCGCGTGGGCTCCACGGGCACGGTGGCGCTGAGCCTGGTGATCCTCGCCTCGGCGATGAAGCGCATGGCCTTCTACGAGGCGGCGTTCGGCTACACGCACCTGCGCCTGTACACGCACGTGTTCATGTACGCGCTGGGCGCTGTGCTGAGCTGGCGCGCGGTGACGCTGTGGTGGCGCCCGGAGCGGTTCGCCATCGGGGTGTTCCTCACGGCGCTGGGCTCGGTGCTGGCCATCAACCTGGTCAACCCGGACGCCTTCATCGCGCGGAGCAACCTGGAGCTGCACGTGAGCTCAGGGGTGTTCGACATGGAGTACCTGTCCGAGCTCTCCACGGACGCGGTGCCCGCACTGGTGCAGGGCTCCACGGAGATGGACCCCAGCCGCCGGGCGGCGATGCTGGCCCCCTTCACCCAGCAGCTGAGCGGCGAGCGGAGCTGGACCGGGTGGAACCTTGGGGACTGGCAGGCGCGGCGGGCGCTCGATGCCGCCGGCTCTCTCCAGTAGCCGCGCTCCCGCTAGCCACCTCGCGGCTCAGTGGAGGCGATAACGGAACGGCAACTCCAGAAGGCAGGGATTGCCAAGCTCCGGAGGCGGTGGAGGAAAGGGCGCGGCGGCGCGCACGGTCTCCTGCGCGGAGTCGCACAGCACCGGATGCGGGCAGCGGCCCAGCAGCTCCATGCTGAGCAACTGGCCCTGGGAGCTGATGGACAAACGCAGCATCACATCCCCCTGGATGCCCGCCGCGGACGCCAGGTGCGGATAGCGCACGTGCTCGAACCGGTCGTGGATGAGCGTCTCCACATAGCGCTCCACCCACGCCTCCCGCTCCTCGGGTGTGAGCGGTGGTGGCACCGGCCCACCGCCAGGGAGCACTTCGCCAGGGACGCCGCCCACCCCTCCGCCCACGGGCACCTGCTGCACGTTGTCCAGCGTGACATCCATGGGGACGGCTCCGCCTTCGGCTTCAGAGGTATCGCGAGGGGACGAAGGCACGTCGTCGGCCTCGGGAAGGTTCTCGGAGGGCGGGAGCGATTCTTGGACCTCGGGCGCTCGCGTCGGCAGCGGTGCGGGCTTCAGGCGGGGAAGCACTTTGCGGGCAGCCACTCTCCGGGTGGCAGTCTGCGCGGGCACGGCTGCTGCGGCCGCCGCCGACGGAAGAGCGGGCCGGGCTGCCAGGAGCTTGAGGACGGGGGCGTCGTCATTCCCTGCACGGACGGGAAGGCGATTCGTCTCCCGCCCATCCGGCCTGGGCCCCATGACCGCGAGGAGGTGCAGGGCGAGGACGATCGGCACCACCCGTAACAGTCTCGCGCGGCGCTCAGCCTGGTGCGTATCGGCTTCGAGCACGGAGGCGAACAACACGGACTTCGCGTCAGCCTCCTGCCGCATGTGCTGGCCTCCCACCTATCCGGCCTGGCCCTGAGGCCTTCTGCCCAGAGAGAGATTCAAGTGCGGCGCGCCGCGTCCGTAAAGGGGCAGGCCCCATGCCTGTGCCCCTGCCTGTCCGATACTTCGCGGGGTGTGGTCCTTTTGGGACCGCCATCGTGAGCGACTCAAACTGCGCCTCGCTACGATGATCAGGGTCGCGGAGGCGGCGGGTTCGGGCCGAGCTCGTCGAGGGGACTCGGCCCCGGGTTCTGCTCTGGCGGTGGTGCGCAAAGCTCGGGGGTGGGCTGGGCGGTGCACACGAGCTTCCACGGCCGTCGAAGCGCTGGGCGGAGCGCCTTCGGAACGAGCACCTTGTCGACGAGCCGGTCCTGCCCGCACACGTCGATGCTGCCCACGATCGCGACATGCGAATCATCCACGGCTTCGACCGACTTGCCCGCCATCACGTGCGTGAAGACGCGTTCGCCGTTGGACTGGAGCATGCAGGGCGTGAAGAGCCGGTCCAATCGTTGCCACACCTTGAGCGGCGCCTGTCGGCTGTATCCACCGCCTCTGCCCAGCGCAAGCCGGATCCATCCTTCTCGGTGCTGGTCGACGGTCACAGCCCCAGCGCCATGAGGATCCGAGCATCCAGCTATCGACATCGGCTGTGCGTAGCTATCGAGCGTCGGCGGCCCACCGGGGAAGAGCGGCCACTCCATCACGTTCACACAGAATGGCCACTCGGTGCCGATCGCGGGCACGTCGTCATCCGCCGGCGGCAGGACGCCGAACGCTTCTAGGTGCTTCCCCAGAATCTCGGGCGGTGGGCGCCACGACGGAACCGTTGCCGGCGGCGGCGCGGCGTCCACTTTCGCCACCACGACGTTCTGCGCCTCGAGCCCCAGCTTGTAGAGGCCCGGCCAATCCACTTCGCGGACGATGAGGTTGCCCTTCAGCCCGGCTGCCGTCTGCGGACACACGCCTGGCCAGTGCTCTCCCCAGAGCAGCGACCCGGTCACGGAGAGCGCGGGGAACCGGACATCCTTTCCAATCCAGTCGCAGGGATCGCCCGACGTGGCCCCAAACGCCGAGTACCTGGCGTGAAGGAACGATGAGCGGATCGTCATCCCGCCCGTGCCGTCCTTCTTCACGCTCACGACGACGCCAGCGTTGGTCTCGTTCTCGACGACGCAGTCCTCCATCACCGCGCCCTTCGTGTTCGTGATCATCACCGACGTTCCATCTTTCGATCCCACCCAGACGTGGCGGAACGTCACGTTCGACGAGGCATCGACCCAGACAGTGCTCGCGGGGAACAGCTCTCCTTCATCGCCCCGAACGTCGCGCGTGATGAAGAGGTTCTCGAAGTGGATGTCGCTGGAGTTCGAGACGAAGACCACCGGGTTCGGGCGGCAGCCCGGGCACGCGATGGCGGACTGGCTCAGCAGGAACGCGGGTCCGTCCTTCCCCACCAGCCGGAGCCCTTTCCGGTTCACGATCGAGATGGGCAGTCCGTAGACACCGTGAGGTAGCTCGATCGTGCTCTTGTCCGGAGCGGCATCGATGACGGCCTGGAGTGTCGCGTAAGTCTTGCCGCGAAAAGGAATGCTGCCGACGTAAGGCCAGTCAGGAACCCCCTGCCCCGGCAGGCCGATCTCCCACGGCCGAGCAGGCGTCCCCGCGTCCGGTGCAGCGGCCACGATCAGCGCGATGAGGGCGAGCGGCAGCATTCACCCTGGAGACTACCTTGAAGGTGCCCCGGTCAGATAGATGAGCACAGCACCAGCCCTGGTACAGACTTCCGGTAGCTGGGTTGTCACGGAGTCTTCATGGGGCCGGAGGTAGGGGGACGCTTCCGCCCGGGAGGCATGACGGGCATGTAGCAGGTGCCCTTGAACATCTGGCCGCCGAACTCTTGGCACTTCTCGGGCTCCTCGGTGGTTCCCCACCAGCAACCTCCGTTGAGGGCAACCGGCCCCTTGAGCGGGCACCGCCCCTTCGCGTCGGGCCGCATCTGATCTGGCACCAACTCAGGCAGGGTGTCCTCGCCCAGGCCTTCCTCCAGGGAGACTATGGGGGCCTTCTCGACAGCCATGGACGTTGTGGCATCCCCAAGCCCGGAGGTCCCCGCATCCGCCGAGTCCTCTCGTGAAGACTCAGCCCGCGCGACGGCGTGCTCCGGCGCGGGCTTGGGCTCCGGCGCTGGCTTGTCGGGAAGGGCCCAGTACATTCCGATGATCAAGGCCAGTGCCACCGCGACCAGAGCCCGTCTCCGCCCTTCGCGCCGAGGGGGTGCTTGCGTCTCGGAGGAAGTCGAGGCGACTGTGGAACTGCTGGGCCGAGCGGGCCTGAAGGTGGACTCCAACTCCTGCGCCAGTTGCGCCGCCGTGCCGCGCTGTTCCGGTTGCACCGAGAGCAGGCGCAGCGTGAGCGCGCGCAGCGCGGGATCCACATGGGGGCTCCTCATCAGCGCGCGAGGCAGCAGCACACCCCCTGCGTGCAAGGTGCCCTGCTCGTCGCGATTGGGCGCCTCCAACTCGGGGTACTCGCCGGTCAGCAGCCGGCACGCGGTGACGCCCAAGGCATAGAGGTCATCCGCGGCGGAGGGGCGGTAGACCTCCGTGGCGCTGCCGTAGAATCGCACCTCAAAGAACCAGGACTGGGGAGAGCGGTAGAGCGGCGTGCCTGGAAACTCCATGGCGGAGGTGAGGGCGGCTGCTCCGGGATACGTGCCCGTACCGAAATCCATGAGCATGGCTCGGCTGTCCGCGCGGCTCACCAGGACATTGTCCCCCTTCAGGTCCCGATGAACGATGCCCTGCTCATGCACCACCGCCAGCGCTTGCGCCAACTGCATCAGCCAGCGCCGCACATGAAAGGGCTCGGAAGGGTGGAGCCGCACCTGCTCATATAAGGGCACCCCATCCACCCACTGCATGATCAGAAATGGATGGCGGGTGCCGGCAGGAGAGTGCCAGGAGCCGTGCTCCAGCAGGCGAGGAATGCTGGGGTGGTGACAGCGCGAGAGCAGCTCCGCTTCCCGGGCGAAGCGAGGGTCCGCGGGACGCAGTGCCAGCTTGAGCGCCACGGGCAAGGCGTGCTCGTCGTGCGCGGGAACTGCACGGTACACGGCGCCGAAGGTGCCGCAGCCGGTCCGAGCCACCACGCGCCAGCCGCCCACCACCGTATGAAGTGGAAGCATGGCGGGGTGGAGGGGTGGCAGGAGAACCGTGCTGGCCATGGCGTACCTGGGCAAGGAGGAGAGACCAAAGCAGTCTCCCTGGCTCAGCCTACCTCACGCGTAGGGGGGCGTCAGCGCAGACATGAAGAGCCCCTTCCTGGGGTGCTCGAGGGTTCCTCGCGGGGCCTCTTCGTCACGGCCTGCTCAGGCCTTGCAGCTCTGGACAACCGTCGCGGCACTCCGGGTGGAGGTAGGCCGGACGGGGGGCGGTAAAGCTGCCCGTATCAATCATGCGGAGAATCACCATGCGCGTGGAGCCCGCGGCGATGGGCTTGCGGCAGACCACGCAACTGGAGCGGCCTGTCTTGGCCACCTCGCTGTAGGGGTACTTCCCCGTCTGGGGGAGCACCCCCGTGGGGGGACTCTGCGGGCGGGGGCTCCGGGAGGCCCTGGCACCGCGAGGGCCTGTCTTGGGCGCCTTGCTGGCGAAGCGTGTCCCGGCGGCAGCCGTCTCGAAGGCCAGGAGGATCTCGCTCAGCAGCACCGGGTGGAGCGAGCCGAAGGTGACGCCCTCCTGGAAGGAGAACCTCCCCTGGTAGCCGCGCCGGCCCACCTGGATGCACTTCAACGAGCCGTCACCCTGCTGCTTGGCCTCGACTCATCTGTTTGTGCCCCTCGAGGGAGCCCAGCCGCTCGAGCGCCTTCGCAAGCCCCTTCAGCGTTCGTGTCGTCAAGCTCGAGGCTCCTTGTTGCCGCTCCTTTTTCATGGCTCGTATGGCCCCCGCTAGGGCCGCAGGGGGATGATCGCCTCACTGCTGCGCGTGCCATCGGTGGCTACCACCTTCACGCGGTGGTCCTTGGCCTTGGGATCGATCGTCACGTCGAACGTGTTCGTCTCCAGCTCGAAGGCCTGCGTCATGAAGTGCTGGCCGCCGTCGGAGGAGTAGAGGATCGAGTACAGCAGCTTGCGGCCCTGATCGGCCTCGGCCCTCCACGTGACGCGGACCCGGCCGTTCTCCACCTTCGCGCGCTCTCCCTGCACGGGGGTGAGGAGCTGCAGTGTGGGGGGCTTCGCGCTCAGCTGCTTGCGGTCCAGTACGCCGCCCGGCCCCACCAGCTCCACCACCGCTGGCTCCGGCAGCGCGGGCACTCGGAACACCATCGAGACGATCGAGCGCGGCGTCTTCGTCTCGATGTCATTCCAGCGCGGTGACAGCGGATAGTGGCCCAGCTCGGCACCCTTCGCGTCTCGGAGGATGAGGGCATACGCGCCGCCCTTGCCCGGCGCCACGTCCGCGCTCCCCATCAGCTCGTACATCGGCTTGAGCTCTGCCTTCACCTTGCCTCCCTCCTTCGTCAGGAAGGCTCGCACCAGGAGCACCGGGGGATCCGGCGGCGCTCCCGTGAGCTGCTGCAGGAGATGGGCGTAGGTGCACTGGGCGATCCAGATCTTGGCGATGGACACGGAGGGGCCCATCACCGGCACCATGCCGGCCTTGCGCTCGCGAGCGGCCGGGACGCCGCCTTGCGTGATGCGCTCGCCGTTGGCGATGAGGTCTTCCTTGTTGTGGTAGTTGCGCCCGCATTCCTTCACCATCTCGTCGTCGGCCCAGCCCTCGGGCAGGGTGTGCACCAGCTCGTGGGCCACGGTGTCCCACGACTCGTAGGAGGGAATGAGCATCACCTTCCAGGACAGGGTCCGGGCCTGGCCGCGCTTGCCGCTCGCATCCCGCGGGGTGGCCGTCACGCTCGAGTCGACCGTCATCCCCGCGGCGCCCTCGCCGAAGATGGACTTGAAGTCCGGCCCGCTCATCACCGCCACCACCCGGCCCGCACCATCCAGGAAGGCGGAGGAGGCCAGCGAGTCGTTGAGCGCGGCCACCGTCGCGTCGATCCGGCGGGCCTCGAACCACTTCGAGCCGATCTCCTTGTCGATGAAGTTGCGGATGACCTTCTGCTCGGTCGGCAGACCTCCGGGCCGGAGCGGAAAGAGGTCGGGGGTGTACAGCGCCGTGTCGCTGACGATCCCCGCCGTGAGACTTCGGAGGCTGCCCTCGGCGGACTCATCCTTCGGGGGGCTGAGCATGACCGGCACGAAGTGGACAACCGGCCCCTGCGTGGAGACGACCTCGGTGACGACGGACATTCTCAACCCGGTGGGGGCGCCTGTCTCTCGGATCAGCTCGGCGGCGAGCTGGTGCGAGGTGGCGAGCTCGAACTTGAAGGGCTGGTCGGGCGGGAGGCCCTCGCGCACGGGGAGCTTGACCTCCCACGGCGAGTACTGAGGCGCGGGCGCGCCCTCCAGCGGCACCTGGGCCACGGTCGGGCTGGTGTAGAGCGTCGTGGAACTGGCCGCGTTCTGCATCGTGAACTTCATCTTCACCGGCACGGAGGCCGTGCAGTTGGTCAACCCCTTGAGGACGACGAGGTCCCGGCTGTCTACGATGACTTGCTGCCCACCCAGGCGATAGTGGTGCACTCCGAAGAGCAACGTGTCCTTGGCTTTCACCATGGGAAGCTCGGCGTCGTAGATGACGTCGGTGCCCGGCCTGCGGGTGAGCTGCTTGTGGGGCCGGTCCTCGAAGCTGGGATCGTCCTCCCAGACATCCTGAGTCGGGGAGAACCAGCCATCCGTGACGTAGGTGAGGCAGGGCCGGAAGCTGGTTCCATAGGGAGTGTTGCCTGGAGTGGTGGGATGCGGCTCCTCGGGTGGAGGCGTCGACGCGATGGGGGGCGCCGGCTGCTGCTCGCGGGTCTGTGGGGTAAGCGTCCAGCCCCACGGCTCCAGCCAGGTACCCGAGAAGGCAACATAGAGGCCGGTGGAGATGTCCGTGAAGCCATCGGGGAAGAAGCCGAGCCGGGTGCGCGCGCCGCCCTCCACGCCGATGGCGAAGCCGGGGGTGAGGAAGCGCTTGAGGCCCACTCCCAGCGTCAAGGAGGCCGTCGGCGTGAGGTAGCCGCCCGAGCCGGAGGCGGTCCCCAGCAAGAAGCCGCCGCCCAGCCCCGCCTCGCCGCAGATGCGGTTCTCGCCACGGCTGTAGGGGCACGTGCCCGCCTCGGCATCGAGTGACACGGAGGTCACCCCCGAGAAGCCGTTGAAGGGAGCGATGGCGGTGGCAAAGCCCAGGCGCAGGTCGGCGAAGTACGGGGGGCGGAGCAAGCCGACGCGGAGGCTCGGGGTGAACGCATTGGCGGTGGGGAAGGCGACGCTCGGCTTCCAGCCGAAGGTGATGGCGTTGGCGCCCAGCACGGGCTCGATGAACGGCGTCGCAGCCCGAGGTGCCGAGCCGACAGGTGCACTCGGAGCCGAGGCCGTTCCTGTCCCAGGTGTCAGCGCTGTTCCCGTCGAGGGTGTCTGGGTGGGGCCCGGCGCTCCCTCCGGGCATGGGCACAGCCGCGTCCCCGGCGCTGGGGCCGGGGCTGGCGGAGTCTGGGCGAACGCGATCAAGGGCAGCAGCAGCGCCACCGCGGCAGTTCGTCTCACGGCATCGAGCATGGTCCCCTCCAGATGCGCCGCCGGAGGCCTCCCAGACGCCGCGCTCCGGAGCATCGCATGGTTGGCCGGTGCGCGGAGGACGTAGGTGGCACACCGCTCACGGCCAGCGTGCAGGTGCTAGCGCCGCCCTATATCGTGGCGGAAGCAGAGACCATCGTGATGAGCCTCTACTTAGAAGGTGAACGACGAGGCGACACGCGCGCTGATGGAGATCTACTACCACCACCTGTTGGCAGGGCAGGGCCGCGCCACGGCTCTACGCGAGGCGATGCGTGAGTTGCGGCAGACTCAGCCTCACCCTCACTCCTGGGCGCCTTTCATCGTCATGGGCCGGGATACGCCCCTGCGCTTGCTCGCGCCCAGTTCCCAGGAGGCGCGTGCCCCGGACGGGCTCAGCTCCCGCTGGCCCGAGCCAGGGGCTGGTGGTCCGCCAGCGGGTGCGGCAGGCCGCTGAAGCGCTCCATCTCCGCGCTCTCCATGGCCGACACATGGCCGCGGATGCGCTCCCACTCCGAGTCGGGAATCCGCGCGAACGCCGCCGCGAGCGCCGGATCGAACTGCGTGCCCGAGCAGCGCGCGATTTCATCCCGGGCCACCGGCAGCGGCCGGCCCTTGCGGTAGGGCCGGTCCGAGGTGATGGCATCCAGCGTGTCCACGATGGCGAAGATGCGCGCGCCGATGACGATGTTCTCTCCGGCCAGGCACGCCGGGTAGCCCTTGCCGTCCCAGCGCTCCTGGTGCTGCAGGACGATCAGCGAGGCCTGGTGCAGGTACGGCATCTTCGCCAGCATCCGGTAGCCGAACTCCGGGTGCTTTCGCATCTCCACCCACTCCTCGGGCGTCAGCGGCCCGGGCTTGAGCAGGATCGAATCCTTCACGCCGATCTTCCCGATGTCGTGCAGCAGCGCGCCCTGCTCGACGATGTCCAGCGCCGCGTCCTGCAGGCCGATCTCCTCGGCCAGCCGCCGCGCGTACAGGGCCACGCGCCGCGAGTGCCACTGCGTCTCCGTGTCGCGGTAGTCCAGCGCGCTGATCAGCCCGTCCAGAAGCCCCGTGGTGCGCTCCACCACCAGCCGCTCGAGATCCCGGTTGATGGCCATCAGCTCTTCGTTCTTGGTCGCCACCTCGCGCGTGAGCCGCTCGTTGGCCTCCACCAGCCGGTAGTGCTCGAACGCCTGCCGCACGCTGCTGGTGAGATCCGCCAGGGACCAGGGCTTGCCCAGCAGCCGGAACACCGCGCCGCGGTTCACCGCCTCGGAGGCCGTGCGGAAGTCCGCCGCCGCCGTCAGCATCAGCCGCACCGCGCGCGGGTTCTTCTCTCGCAGCGCCGCCAGCAGATCGATGCCGTTGAGGAACGGCATCATGAAGTCCGTCAGCACCACCTGGAACCCTTCCTCGCGCGCCGCCTGGAGGGGATCATTGTGCGTGATGACCTCGTAGCCCTCGGATTGGAGGATGCGCGAGAGCGCGGCGAGGATGCGCACGTCGTCATCCACCACGAGGATGCGGTCCATGAGGGCGAGGTCTCCGGGCAACGAAACGAGGCGAGGCTTTCGTTATACACGCCTTCCCTCCAGTGCAGACAGGGGGGGGCTCCCGGGCCCCCTGGACCTCGGTCCAGGCTTCCAAACCCGGGAAACTGCTGGCAAATACGCGGATCCGCCCGCTCGGCACGGCCACGTGATGCTTGCCTGTCCGCTACGGGGTGGTTTATGGTGCGCGGCGGCACTGTGAACGAGTCTAACCCCTTGAATTCTGGAGATTTCTCCGATGGCTAGAGCCCCCGCAGGGCCGGTCCCGGTGGTGGTCATGGGGCTTGGGTTCATCGGGCAGGAGATCGCTCGGGCCGCGCTGGCCTCCGCCGAGGTGGAGCTCATTGGCGCGGTGGACACCAGTCCGCAGCTGCTGGGCCGCCCGCTCTCGGAGGTGCTTGGACAGCCGACGCCGAAGGTGAAGGTGGCCGACTCGCTGGAGCGCGCGATGGGCCGCCGCAAGAGCGCGGTGCTGCTGCACGCCACGGGCTCGCGCCTGCCGCAGGTGATGGATCAGCTGCTGGAGGCGATCAAGCTGGGCGTGCCGGTGGTGTCCACCTGCGAGGAGCTGGCGTTCCCCTTCCTCAAGCATCCGGAGCTGGCCGAGAAGCTGGACAAGGCCGCGCAGAAGGCGGGCGTGGCGGTGCTGGGCACCGGCGTCAACCCGGGCTTCGTGATGGACCGGCTGGTGGCCACGGCGGGGCAGGCGTGCGGCGCGGTGAGGCGCGTGTCCGTCACCCGCGTGGTGGACGCGCGCACCCGGCGCGAGGCCCTGCAGCGCAAGGTGGGCGCGGGGCTGACGGAGGACGAGTTCTTCGCCCTGGTGGACAAGGATCAGCTGGGCCACGTGGGGCTGGTGGAGTCCGCGGCGCTGTGCGCGCTGGGGCTCGGCCTGGACTGTGATGACTATGAGGAGGAGATCGCCCCCGTGCTCGCCGAGGAGGACATCACCGGCGGCGCTTTCCCCGTGCGCCAGGGGCGCGTGGCGGGCATCTTCCAGTCTGTCGTGGGTTTGGAAGACGAGCAGGAACGGGTCCGGCTGGAGTTGACCATCGCGGTGGGGGCGGATGACCCCAAGGACCGCATCGAGATCGACGCGGACCCGAAGATTGTCGTGGAGATCCCGGGGGGAGTGGCGGGTGACCGGGCCACCGCGAATACGCTGGTGAATGCCGCGCCACGCTTGACGGCCGCCGAGGCCGGGTTGCTGACCGTGCTCGAGCTTCCGGCCGGTCGCTGAATTAAGGGAGGGGAAATGCTGGACAAGAACGCGATTGGCCGCTCCTCGCCGCCGACGCTCAACGAGGTGGAGAAGGGCTCCATCCGCCGCTTCGCCGAGGCCATTGGGGACTACAACCCCATCTACTACGACGAGGAGTACGCCCGGGCTTCCGGCTACCCCACCATCGTCGCGCCCCCCACGTTCCCCGCCTCGTTCCATTCGGCGGCGGATCTGCGCGAGCTGCTCGGGGTGGGGATCAAGAGCCTGCTGCACGCCGAGCAGGGCTTCGAGTACGAGCGCCCCATCTTCGCCGGGGACCGCATCTACGTGGCCACCAAGGTGTCGGATGTGCTCGAGCGCACCGGGCCCGCGGGGAAGATGGATGTGGCCGTCATCGAGGACGAGGGGCGTGACGAGGAGGGCAACCTGGTGTTCCGGGCCCGCCGCACCCTGATCGTCCGCGCAGCGAAGGAGAACGCCTGATGCCCGCGCGCAAGCTGTACTTCGAGTCCATCCGGGTGGGAGATGAGCTCCCGGCACTGGCCAAGGCGCCGGTGGATCGCGTCCAGCTGTCCCGCTACGCGGGCGCCAGCGGGGACTACAACCCGGTGCACGTGGACGAGGTCTACGCCAAGAGCGTGGGCATGCCCTCCGTGTACGCCCCCGGCATGCTGATCATGGGCATGCTCGGCCAGCTCATCAGCGACTGGGCCCGTGGCGGCCAGCTCCGGCGCTATGGCGTGCGCTTCATCAAGATGGTGTGGCCGGGCGACACCGTGGTCTGCAAGGGCCGCGTGAGCGACAGGCACGGCTCGGGTGGCCGCTACTTCGTCGAGATCGATCTCTGGGCGGAGAACCAGCGCGGCGAGCTGCTGATGAAGGGCCAGTCCGTCATCCAGCTCTTCTACTCGCTGGAGGACGAGAACCGGCAGCGCTCCGGGCAGGCCCCCATCGTCATCGAGGTGCCGCGCGAGAGCATCCTCGCTCCCCAGGCGGGCGGGCAGGCCGAGGGCGCCGAGCCCGAGGAGACGGGCACCAAGAAGGCCCCCACCGGCGCCAAGAAGTCCGCCAAGACGGCCTCCGAGGGCCCGCCGACGCCGGCTCCCGTCGCGGCGGCCAAGAAGCCCAAGAAATAGCGCCTGGAAGCCGGGGGCACGCTTGTGCCCCTGTCCCGCACGGTTCCGGACATGCCGGCGGGAGTCGTGTGCCTATCGCACGACGCACAGCGTCAGTTCGGGTTGACTCTCGAATCAATCGACGTAAGACTTTCCCTGTCTCAATGGGTGCCGCTGACCATTCGTGTGGCCAGGCAGCGAGCCCCTCATGACGGGAGAGGCCATGTCCGCCGGAATCAATCACTACAAGACAGACCTTCGGGAGATCTTCTTCACCCTGTTCGAGCAGTTCGGGCTCGGGCAGGTGGCGGGCCAGGCGCCCTACGAGGCCTGGGGGCCCGATGAGGCCAAGGCCGTCCTTCAGGAGACGTACCGCTTCTCGAAGGAAGTGCTCGGGCCCTTGAACACCACGGGCGATCGCGAGGGCTGCCGGGTGGAGAACGGCACCGTCCTCACGCCCAAGGGCTTCAAGGACGCGTGGAAGCTGCTCTGGGAGCAGGGCTTCAAGACGGTGGGCGTGCCGGTGGACCATGGCGGCCAGGGCTCGCCGATGATGCTGCAGGTGGCGGTGGAGGAGCTGCTCTGCGGCGCCAACGCGGCCTTCAACATGTACCCGGGGCTGACCTTCGGCGCGGCGGAGCTGATCGCCGAGTGCGGCACCCAGGACCAGAAGAAGAAGTACGTGGAGAAGCTGCTCAACGGCACCTGGGGCGGGACGATGTGCCTCACCGAGCCGCACGCCGGCTCGGACGTGGGCTCGGCGAAGACGCGCGCGCGCCGCAACCCGGATGGCACCTACAACCTCCGCGGCACGAAGATCTTCATCTCCGCGGGCGATCATGATCTCGCCGAGAACATCATCCACCTGGTGCTGGCCCGCGTGGAGGGCGCCGCGCCGGGCACCAAGGGCCTGTCGCTGTTCATCGTCCCCAAGCGGCGCGTGGGCGCCGACGGAGGCTCCGGCGAGTCCAACGACGTGAGCCTGGGCTCCATCGAGCACAAGATGGGCATCAACGGCTCGGCCACCTGTGTCCTGAACTTCGGCGAGAACGACAAGTGTCTGGGCGAGCTGGTGGGCGGGGTGGAGCACATCGGCATGAGCCAGATGTTCCGGATGATGAACGGGGCGCGCATCGCCGTGGGCATCCAGAGCGTGGGCCTGGCCTCGGCGGCCTATTACAACGCGCTGGAGTACGCCAAGGAGCGCAAGCAGGGCGGCCACTTCACCAAGTTCAAGGATCCCACCGCGCCGCGCGTGCCCATCATCGAGCACCCGGACGTGCGCCGGATGCTGCTGGAGATGAAGGCCCACGTGGAGGGCATGCGCGCGCTGATCGTCAAGCTGGCGATGCACACGGACAAGGCCTCGCTGCTGGCGGGCAAGGACGATGATCGGGCGGCCTACCACCGCGGGCAGGTGGAGGTGCTCACGCCGCTGGTGAAGGCGTACTCGTCCGACCAGGCCTTCCGGCTGACGGCGCAGGCCATCCAGGTCTACGGCGGCGCGGGCTTCATCAAGGACTACCCGGTGGAGCAGTACTGCCGCGACTCGAAGATCTTCTCCATCTACGAGGGCACCAACCACATCCAGGCGATGGACCTGGTGGGCCGCAAGCTGGGCCAGGCCGGCGGCGCGCACTTCCAGCAGTTCATGGAGGACGTGGGCGGCTTCATCGAGGCCCACCGCGAGCACAAGACGTTCGGCGCCGAGGTGAAGCAGCTGGCCGCGGCACAGGAGGGCCTCATGTCCAGCGCCATGGCGCTGCTGGGCTGGTCTCAGGACGCGAGCAAGGTGTCGCTGATCCCGCTGTCGGCCAACCGCTTCCTGCAGATGATGTCCGAGGTGGCGGTGGGCTGGCTGCTGCTGGATGCGGCGGTGCTGGCGGAGCAGTCGGCCGAGAAGCTGTCCGCCACGGATCCGGACCGGGCCTTCTACGACGGCAAGAAGTGGAGCGCGCTCTGGTACGCGCGCAACGTGCTGCCCAACGTGGAGCAGGCCGCGCGGCTCATGGCGCAGGAGGACTCCTCGCCCATGCAGATCCCCGACTCCGCCTTCGCCTCCTCGCTGTAGCCCTCTCTCCGGCTGCCTTCTGGCAAGCCTGGGCAGGGCCCCACGGCCACTCGGGTCTCCACCCGGGTGGCCGTTGTCCTGTGGGGCGCCCGTGCGGCGCTCAGGGCGCGGAGATCGTCGTCTCGATCGTGGGGCACTCCACCGGCATGGCGCGGTGCTGCGCCAGGGCGCGGGGCACCTCGGCCTGCTTCGTGGTCACGTCCAGGATCGGGCCTCGGAAGGCGATGCGGTAGGGGCCCGGCTGCGAGAAGTCGTACGCCAGCGACGCGTCGATCTTCCCCTCTACCGAGCCGCCCGGGGGGACGGTGACGTAGTTGTCCGCCGCCGGCTCGCCGCGCTTGAACATGGGCCCCTGGTAGGGGAGCTCGGTGTCGGTGCCGACGCGCGACACCTCGAGGATGTTGTTCTTCAGGCCCTCGAGCGGCGTGTTCCAGTTCAGCACGTACTGCGGCTGCGCCGTGGAGTTGCTCAGCTTGAACGTCACCTCCACGGGGCGGCCGGCCTTGAGGATCGGGTTCACGCTCAGCGTGCACTGCAGTGGAGTGGCCGGCCTCACAGCCGTGGAGTCCGAGCCCGCCGTGTTCGTTCCCTGCGTGCCTGGGGATGCCATGTCCGCTCCCTCCTTGTGTGCACAGGCGCCGGCGCCGAGCGCCAGGCAGCACAGCGCGATCCAACCCACGTGTCGTCGTGTCATCGAATGAGCCTCCCGTCACCGAGCTCGGGCCTGGAAGGGGCCCTGGAAAAAAAGAAGACGGGAGCGTCGCCGCCCCCGTCTCCGTGACTTCACGTTCTACCGCGCTTCGTCAGTTCTGCGCGGGGTTGTTCTCGGCGAAGTACTCGTGGGTGTCCGCGTTGTCCAACGCCTTGGTGGGGTTGGAGATCGCCAGGCTCTTGGCCGCGCTCTGGCCGTAGGCCCAGTCATCCGTGCTGGCCACCACGTTGAAGTGGCTCATCTCGTGGACCAGGGTGCCGGCCTTCGAGTCCGTGCCCGTGGTGGGCGCGCTCCAGAAGGCGTTGCACACGTAGATCTTGTACGGCTGCGTCGGGTACACGTAGGCGTAGGAGCTGTCCGTGCAGGCGCAGCTGACCACCACCGCCTGGTTGTTGTAGGCGTTCAGGATCGCGTTGTAGTGCGACTTGGCGGTGCTCCAGTTGGTGCTCGTGTACGAGCCGAACCACGTCTTGTAGCGCGCGGTGTTGCCCGGGGTGGTGTTGGTCAGGTAGCTCAGCGCGCCGCTGGCGTACGTCTTCGCGCCGCTGAACGCGGACGAGATCGACGACGTCTGGGTGCTGGTGCAGCCGGTGGTGGACACGCTCTCGGCCGAGACGACGCGCTCACCGGAGGCCTCGGGGATGACGAAGGGGCGGCCCTCGACCCACACGTTCAGGCTGTTGGACGAGAACTGCGCGGCGCCCTGGTGGATCGCCTCGGCGTAGCTGACGGCGTAGCTGCCCGTCTGCCCGAAGTCATAGGCGTCCGACAGGCTCACCGTGCGGGTGATGCTCTCGCCGGCGGCCAAGGTGAGGTAGTCGCTGGCCTGCGGAGCCGCCCACTTGTAGTGACGGCCGAGGTACTGCACGGAGGCGCCATCGCGCGTCACGTTGAAGATGTCCTCCTTGATGCCGTCCACCGGGGTGTTGTGCGTGAGCAGGCGCACCGGGTGGTTGGAGACGTTGGTGAGGGTGACCGTCACCTCCACGTTGTCCTTGGCGGCCATGGAGGAGGTGCCCGTGGACAGCTTGACCGACACCTCACCCGCGGTGGCTTCCGGCGCGCTGGCCTCGAGCGAGTCACCGGGCTGCTCATCCGGCGTACCGCAGGCGCTCAGCAGGGAGAAACCAACGATTCCTCCAACCAACCAACGCAGGTGACGAGGGGTCTTGATCACAGGGAACGTCCTTTCGTGGGGAGTGCGAAACGGAGCTACCCCGAGGCCGCTGCCGTCGGGGTGCGCGCGTTATAGGACATTTTCCTGGTTTTGGGTACTAAAAAGGTTTTACCAGTTTTCGAGAGCTTCAGCTCACGCGCGGCTGGGTGGGAGTGGCCACGGGGTAGCGGCCCGCCCGGCCGAAGGGCTGATCGAACAGGTGCGGGTCGGACTGGCGCGAGCGGAACAGGTCGATGATGTAGTTCATCCGCTGATCGACGCGGCTCCAGTCCTTGGCGGCGGTGCCGTGGAGGCTGTTGGGGCTCTTGTCCAGCTTGGCCAGCAGCGCCTTCAGCTCCGGGTTCTCGATGGTGCGCAGGTCCGGCGGGAAGAGCTCCTTCTCGCGGCCCGGAGGTGGCGGCAGATCGTTGCCCAGCTTGAGCGCGCCACCGGGGACGGCGAGCTTCATCATGTGCTCGGTGGAGAAGTTGCGGAACAGGCCGGACAGCGAGTCCACCAGCGGGTTCACCGCGGCGTCGATCGCGCCCGTGCGCTTGAGCAGCTCGGCGGCCTGCTTCGCGCCGAAGGGCAGCGCCTGGATGCCGGCGTCGATGGACTGGTTGAGGATGTTCTTGAAGGTGTCCTTGATGGGGGTGTTGAGCGCCTTCTCGATGAAGGGCTGGAGCTGCGTCTGCTCGTGCAGGCCGATCTGGTTGTTGGCCAGGAGCATCAGCTCGGCCTTCTTGTTCGCATCCTGCTCGAACATGGCCTTGGCGTAGGTGCCGAAGGCCTCCTTGAGCAGCGGCTTGTCCGCGGGGAACTGCGACAGGTAGCGGTCCACCTTGGCCGCGTCGTAGTGGGTGTCGTCCTTGAAGGTGTCCACGAAGCGGGCGAACTCCGAGCCCACCTCCTTGAAGACGAGCTGGTTGCCGTCCCCGATGGCCTTGCTCACGTTGTTGAGCGCGTCGCTGGCACCGGCGACCATGTCACCGACAGGCAGCGCGGGCAGCCCCAGCTTGCGCAGCACATCATCCACCTTGGACAGCGCCTGTCCCACCGGGCCGGAGGTCTTGATCGCGTCCATGAGGAACTTGGGCAGATCCTCCTGGCGGATGCTGGTGCCGGCCTGCTTCGAGGCCCAGGTGGCGAAGGTGGACCAGTTGGCGTTCTCCTTGCCTAGCATCTGCCCCAGCGCGTCGGACAGATCGTGGTAGCCCTGGGTGATGGCGTAGTTGCGCGCCACCGGATCCTTCATGTTGGCGATGGCGTTGACGTCCGCCACGCTCGGGTAGGTGCCCGGCGCCACGCGCGAGGGCTGGAGCGCCATCGCGGCTCCGCCCAGGGCCTCCGAGCGCGGCGCCTTTCGGCCCGTCGAGTCAAAGAGGGACGCGCTGTCTTCCGGACGGCGCGCCTGCGGCTTGAGCTCGTTGTGGGGCTGCGGCTTCTCGCGCGTGACGTCGGTGCGAGGGGGCGTGGGGCGCGTGTCGGGCCGGCGGGTCTTCATCGTGGTGGAATTATCCACCAATTCAGGAGAAAGTTGCATCTCCCGCATAAACCCCGCCGGACCTCCTGAGAGCGGGTCGAGGGCCGGGCCCCGGAGACTCCCGCGGCAAGAAGCCCGCTGAGTCCAGCTTCCGGAGCCCGGCCTAGGGCGTCAGGCCCGCACTTCGCGCTCGCTCACCTGACGGAGCGTCTCCAGCGCATGGGCTCCGTCCACGTGCTGCGCGATGTCCGAGAGGCTGATGATGCCGACCAGCTTCCCGCTGTCATCGATGCACATGATGCGCGACTTGTGCTTCTGGGCCATGAGCTGCTCGGCCCGCTCGATGTCGTCCTGCGGGCGGCAGGCGACGACCTCGCGGGTCATGATGCTCTCCACGGGGGTGCTGACCGGCTTCTTGCCCGCGAGGACCCGGACGACGATGTCCCGGTCCGTCAACGTCCCGAGCACCTTGCCGGACGTCTCACAGACGGGCAGGAACCCGACGCCCTGGTCTCGCATCCGGATGGCGGCAGCCTCCGCCGTGTCCCGGGGAGACAGACACTCGACACTCTGCTTCATGATCTCTTCGCACCGCATGACGACCTCCTGCTTCGAGAGGGGAGGGCGCAACGTAGGTGCGGGGCGGCGGGAAGCATCCTGTCCCGCCGGGTGACGCGTGTGCCGCTCGCGGACGGCGCCTCCCAGTGGGACGTTTCTGAGATTGCTACCGGCCGCCATCTGTTTCAGGTACGTGAGGAGAGACTGGGACCGGAGGGCCGCTTCCTCCGTCTGGCGACATGGGCTGGATGGAAGGCTGGGGGGTATTCCAGATCGAATCTAGGGTAGGTGAGACTCCAGGCTTGGATGGGACTGGTTGCGCGCCGCCATCCTCAAACCCGAGCGGCAATTCAACCTGGCTTCCAATGAGGCGCCTGAGAATACGGCCATCCGTGCTGATCGCGTACTGCGCGTCCGAATCCAGTGCTGGATAAGAGTGGCCGCAGTGCTCAGGGTTCTCGGAGATATGCACAAAGATGATGTCTCCTTGTCGGAGGACCCGATAGGACTGTGCCTCCTGTTGATCCCGGCAAGGCAGGTTCCTGGTTCCGGGGGGGATGAAGTCACTGGCGGCGATGGAGATCGCTCGGAGCACTACGCCATCAATCTCATACGGTGCACCTTTCGCTCCCACTTCAATGGCCTCTTGGTCAAAGAAGCCGGGAAAGATGATGGAGCTATCCTCCTGTAGAGGGGGTGGGCTCGGGTTCCGGACACAACCTGCGAAGATGATGGCAAGCACAGGAAGAAGGTGTCGCATGGTCAGCCTCAAGTTTTCGAGCACGAGAAGAGTCTACTCTTTTTGGATGATGACTTTGGTTTCACTGATCCAGGTGACCATGCCCAGCTTTTCTCTTTGCCATGTGCCTGCTGTCAGGCTCCATTGGAGCAACTCACGTGTTCCTGGAATGTATTGATAGAATCCATCGCACGTGGGGTGCTCGCCATCTCTCGAATTCGAGAAGAACGCGATGATGGCGATGGGGACGGGACCCGCCTGGGTTTCCACGACCCATTCATGCGCATTCGCCATGTCGACGATGAATCGCAAGTCCCTCATGGAAAGGCGGCTTGCGAAGGGATGATTGTGGAGCGCGAAGATGTACTTGAGGCTGCTTGCTGGATACCGCCGGTCATCAACAAAGGCGGGGAGTTTGCAGCTCTTGCGCTTGGTGACAAGATCGTCTGACTCCGACTGATCCGTCAGCATGCTTAGTTCGTACTGATGGTCTGGAGTGTAATAGAGCCAAGCGCAGTACTCGGTGGAGAGCCGCCAGGCGAGTTCTGGATTCTGCTCCTTGAGATAGCCGACAGTGGCATTCGGCTTCGAGAGAATCAGAGGACAGGCGGCATTCAATGCGTCAGAGAAAGAGTCGTATGGCCCGAAGCCCGGCATCGGGCCTGGGAGACTGCTCAACTCCTCGCCAGGGCCTGGTCGCACGACACCAGGAATGGGCACGGAGGGCGAGCACCCCAGAATCCCCAGGGACGACGCCAGAAGATACCGCCACGCCCGAGTCATTCGTGACATGGGGCGGAATGTACTGACCACCCTGCCCGCATGTCACGGTACTGCAGGCTGAGGACTACTCGCCCTCGCGCACGCCGATGGCGAGCTGGCCCAGGCCGGCCTTCTTGGCCATCTCCATCACGGCGACGACGGTGCCGTGGGGCACGCCCTCGTCAGCCTGGACGATCACAAGTGTGTCCGGGTTGTCCGTCTTGGCCTTGTCGAAGGCGGCCTTCAGCTCGTCCTGGGTGACGACGTTGCCTGCCAGCACGTACCGCCCGTCCGCCAGCACCGCCACCGACAGGTCCGTGGCTCGCGCGGTGACGTCCGTGGCGGCGCCCTTGGGCAGGTTCACCTTGAGGCCCGACTTGGCGCCGCCTCCCGGCCCCTGCTGGACGATCACCGTGCTGGTCACCATGAAGATGATGAGCAGCACGAGGAAGATGTCCGTGAGCGGGGTGATGTTGATCTCGGCGAAGACGCCGTCGGCGCCCTCGTCATCGTCCCGGTTGCCCGGTGTCTTTCCCATCGCCATGGGTGGAACCTCGGCTCAGGCGTGCGAGGCGTCGCTGCGAGCAGCGGCCTCGGGAGCGGGCGCAGCGGGCGCGGGTGGGGCGGGGCGCTCCTTGAGCAGCTCCACGAACTCGTCGCCCATCAGCCGCAGCTCCACGAGCACCCGCGACAGGCGCGCCTGGAAGTAGTTGTAGAAGACCATGGCCTGCACGGCGACGAGGATGCCCACCGCCGTGGCCACCAGCGCCTCGGAGATGCCCGTCATCACCGCCCCGGTGCCGCCCGTGCCGCCCGCCTCCACGTCCAGGCCCAGATCCTTGAAGGACTTCATGATGCCGGCCACCGTGCCGAACAGGCCCACGAAGGGCGCGATCGAGCCGATGGTCGCCAGGATCCACAGGTTGCGCCGCAGCTTGAGGCCCACCTGGGCCCGCTCGCGCTCGACGGTCGCTTCCACGCCGCCCCCGTTGGTCTTCACCCGCTCCATTCGATCGAAGCCGGCCAGGAAGATGTCAGCCGCCGCGGCGTCCGAGCGCTCGGCGGCGGTCCGGGCGGCGGCCAGGTCCCCGCGCAGCAGGTGCTTCTGGACCGTCTCGCCCAGGGTGCGCGAGCGCTCGCCCACCCCCCAGAGGGAGATGAAGCGCTCGATGGCCACCCCCAGCGCCACGACGGAGGCAATCAAGAGGATGGCGAGGGTGACCCCGCCCAGCCGCAGATAATGGAGAATGTCGTTCAGACTCATGGAATGGTGGCGAGGAGGCTCGGCGAGGACCGAGACTTAAGCCATGAACCGCCTGGCCGCAGCAATCTTCCTGGCAGTTGTCTGTTCCGGCTGCCCACACCACATCGAGTTCGGCCCCGAGGGTCCAATTGAGGACGCGGACAAGCTCTTTCAGCTGGTCAACCAGGCGCAGGAGAACCTGGTGACGTTGCAGGGGGACGCCAAGCTGCACGTCAGCTCCCCCCAGGGCAGCGGCACCCTCTCCATGTTCGTGGCCATCTCCCGGCCGGGACTGCTGCACATGGAGACCTTCGACTTCTTCAACCGCCCCGTGGCCGCCCTGGTGTCGGACGGTCAACGCTTCGGGCTGTACCAGGCGGAGGGCCACGTCTTCTACAAAGGACCGGCCAGCCCGGAGAACGTCTCGCGCTTCCTGCCAGTGGTGCTGCCGAGCGAGGAGCTGGTGGCCGTGATGCTCGGGCAGGTGCCGTTCATCCCCGCCGAGCGGAAGACCCTGGAGCTCGATCGGAAGGAGGGCGTCTACGTGCTCAAGCTCTTCCGGGGCTCGGTGACGCAGACGCTCCAGGTCCACCCCAAGTTCTACCGGGTGGTGCGCAGCGAGGTCCGAGGCGTGCCGGGGTATGATCTGGCCTTCGACGACTTCCAGGGGGAGGGCACCCAGGTGTTCCCCAAGGAGGTGAAGCTGATCGCGGAGGTGGCCCAGACGGAGCTGCGGCTGCGCTACAGCGATGTGTCGCTCAACGCCCGGCCGGACCTGACCCTCTTCGAGCTGGCGCCCCCCGAAGGCGCACGGGTAGTAGAGGTGGACTCCCGGGGGCAGGAGGTGCGCCCACAGGCCGCCCCCTCGCCCGCCGGACCGCCCGGCTCCTAGAGGAGACGTTGGAAATGCGGGCGAAACGCAAAACTCGGTCTAAAATGGCGCCCTTACGGGGACAGTTGGGTTTCCCCCCGGATGCGACATGGCACAGATCAAGCTCGGTGAACTGCTGATCAAGGCGAACGTGCTCCAGGAGAGCCAGCTCAAGGCGGCTCTTGCGGAGCAATCGAAGTGGGGCGGCAAGCTGGGAGAGATCCTGGTCCGCATGAGCCTCGTCTCCGAGGACATCCTGGTCCGGGCTCTGTCCAAACAGCTCAACATCCCCGCGGTGAACCTGGACGCGGTGCAGGTGCTGCCTCCGCATGTGCGCTCGAAGATCCCGGCGCAGACGGCTCGGGACTTCGCGGTGCTGCCGCTGCAGCTCCGGGATGATGGCAAGACGCTGGTGGTGGCCGTGGCGGATCCGCTCAACGTGCGCCACCTGGACGAGCTGCGCGCCATCACCAAGTGCCGCATCGTCCCCAACGTGGCGGGGCGCACCTCGATCGCCCGCGCCTACGCCCGGCTCTACGAGGAAAACGCGGAGCTGGCGGAGGCGGACACCAACTTCAAGGTGATGGACGCGCACGGCCGCACGGTCATCAAGAACATGCGGGACGGCAGCTCCGAGCAGAGCTCGGCTCCACCCCGGCCGTCCGGGGGCGGTGCTCCTGCTCCCGCTCCCGCCCCCGCGCGCCCCTCCGCCGCGGGCGTGCCCTCGGTGAGGCCCGCGGCCTCAGGGAACCCTTCCGAATTGCTGAAGACGGTCGAGGAGGTGCAGCGCAAGGAGGTCGCGGCCCTCAAGGCCATGGTGGAGCTGCTGATCGAGAAGGGCGTGTTCTCTCGCGAGGAGTACCTCGCCAAGGTGAAGCGGTAACATCCGGCCATGCGCAAGAAGATCGGCGAGCTGCTGGTCGAGTCCGGGTATGTGACCGAGGCGCAGGTGCGAACCGCGCTGGGCCAGAAGCGTTCCTATGGCCGGGGCCACCGGCTGGGCTCGGTGATGGTGTCCATGGGGATGATCACCCCCAAGCAGCTCGCACGCGTGCTGGCCACGCAGTTCGACATGCCCTTCGTGGAGCTGCCGGACCTTCCCCCGGACGTGGTCGGGCTGCTCTCGGTCGACTTCCAGGCCGAGCACCGCATCGTCCCCTTCAAGCTCGAGGCGGAGGGCAAGACCGAGCGGCTCCATGTGGCGGTGGAGGATCCGGCGGATCTCTCTCTGATCGATGAGCTGCGCTTCCAGCTCCACAAGACGCTGCGCGTGTACGTGGCGGCCTCGGACGACATCGACAACGCGCTCGTGATGGCGCGAGGAGAGAAGCTGGACATCGTCCAGGCGGTCTCGCTGGAGGAGGAGCCGGGAGACGGCGGTGCGATGAAGATCGATCGCGGGGCCCCGCCCGTGGTGCAGGGCAGGTGGGCCGCCGATGAGATCACTCCGGCCATTCCCCGGCCCACGCCTCCCTCCCTGACGGCGGCTCCCGCGCCGCCGCCTCCGCCTCCGAAGGAAGCGGCCACGGACTTCATCGACGATCTGCTCGGGACGAAGAAGCGCCCGGCGCCGCCTCCGCCCCCTCCGTCGGTGCCGGAGCTGGAGACTCCGGATGCGCCGAAGGTGCCGGTGGTCATGTTCGGCGGGGCCGCGAAGAACGTGAAGCCTCCCGAGCGCAACCTGCCGCCGGACTTCTCGGAGGAGGATCTCCAGGTGCTGGACAACCTCGAGCGCCTCTCGCAGGGCGAGGAGCCAGCCTCTCCCATGCAGAAGATCATGCCCGCCCAGATGGTGGCGGCGCTCGTCCGGCTGCTGATCAAGAAGCGCGTCATCCAGGAAGAGGAGTTCCTGGAAGAGCTGTCCCGGAAGTAAGGGGCGCGCCGGGCGGTTGGCGCCACGTCCCGAGTCCCTGCCCATGACCGAGCCTCTCCTCGAAGTCCGCGGCTTGAAGACCCGGTTCTCCCTGGAGGAGGGCTCGGTGCTGGCGGTGGACGACGTGTCCTTCTCCATTCCTCCCGGCGGCACGCTGGGGATGGTGGGCGAGAGCGGCTGCGGCAAGAGCGTCACTGCGCTCTCGGTGATGCGGCTGGTGCCGGATCCGCCGGGCAAGGTGGTGGGCGGGGAGATCCGCTTCAAGGGCAAGGATCTGCTGGCGCTCCCCGAGGAGGAGATGCGCCGCATCCGAGGCAACCAGATCTCCATGGTGTTCCAGGAGCCGATGACGTCGCTCAACCCCGTCTACACGGTGGGCGAGCAGATCGGTGAGACGGTGCGGCTGCACCAGAGGCTGGACCGGAAGCGCGCGAAGGAGCGCGCGGTGGAGATGCTGCGCCAGGTGGGCATCCCCGCGCCCGAGCAGCGTGTGGAGGCGTACCCGCACCAGCTCTCCGGAGGCATGCGGCAGCGGGTGATGATCGCCATGGCGCTGGCGTGCAACCCGGAGCTGGTCATCGCCGACGAGCCCACCACCGCGCTGGATGTGACGATCCAGGCGCAGATCCTGGATCTGCTCAAGCGGTTGCAGGCCGAGCGCGGGATGGCGGTGATGCTGATCACCCACGATCTGGGCGTGGTGGCCGAGAGCTGCGACGCGGTGGTGGTGATGTACGCTGGCCGAGTGGTGGAGCAGGCCCCTGTACGCGCCCTCTTCAGCCGGCCCGCGCACCCGTACACGGCGGGCCTGCTGCGCTCGATTCCGTCGCTCCAGGCTGTCCACAGTGGAGCGGAGCGCCCGCGGCTGAAGACGATCCCCGGCATGGTGCCCAGCCTGCGCCGCCTGCCCGTGGGCTGCCGCTTCCGGGACCGATGCGAGCGCGCGCTCGAGGTCTGCGCCCGGGTGGATCCGCCGCTGGAGCTGAAGCGTGACGGGCAGTCCGCCGCGTGCCACAACCCGGTGCCCGTGCCATGACCGAGCCGCTCCTCCAGGTACGAGACGTGAAGACGCACTTCCCGGTGCGCGGCGGCCTGCTCGGGCGGGTGCGCGGCACGGTGAAGGCGGTGGACGGGGTGAGCTTCGACGTGGTGCGCGGCGAGACGCTCGGCCTGGTGGGCGAGAGTGGCTGCGGCAAGAGCACCCTGGGCCGGACGCTGCTGCGGCTCATCGAGCCCACCTCCGGCTCCATCCGCTTCGAGGGACAGGAGCTGACAGGGCTCTCGCAGCGGGAGCTCCGCCCGTTGCGCCGGCGGATGCAGCTCATCTTCCAGGACCCGTACGCCTCGCTGAACCCGCGCATGACGGTGCGCGACATCATTGGCGAGCCGTTCGCCATCCACGGCTTGGCCCGGGGTCGCGAGCGCGAGGAGAAGGTGTTGGCCCTGCTGGACTTGATGGGGCTGTCTCGCGACGCGATGGAGCGCTACCCTCACGAGTTCTCCGGTGGCCAGCGCCAGCGCATCGGCATCGCCCGGTCCATCGCCATGCGGCCGGACCTGGTCATCGCGGACGAGCCCATCAGCGCGCTCGACGTGTCCATCCAGGCGCAGATCGTCAACCTGCTGGTGGACCTGCAGCGCGAGCTGAAGCTCACCTATCTCTTCATCGCGCACGATCTGAAGATCGTCGAGTACATCTCCACGCGCGTGGCGGTGATGTACCTGGGGAAGATCGTCGAGCTGGCGGACTCGGCGGAGCTGTACCGCCGCCCGCGCCACCCGTATACGCAGGCGCTGCTGTCCGCCGTCCCCGTGCCGGATCCGGAGCACAAGAAGACGCGCATCATCCTTCAGGGAGATGTGCCGTCGCCGCTCGCGCCGCCACCGGGGTGCGCGTTCCACCCGCGCTGTCCCTACGCCTTCGAGCGCTGCCGGCGCGAGACCCCTCCGCTCTATGAGCTGGGCCATGGCCACACCGCCGCGTGCTTCCTGGCGGAGCCGGAGGCCCAAGGCCGCGTGCAGCCCACCGCCACGGAAGGAGCCCCAGGTGTTCTGGCTCAGCCATCATCATGAGGAGGAGTACAACCGCACCTACGTGCTGGGCGGGCTGCGAGTCTGTGCCCGCTGCCTCGGCACATACCCGGTGCTGCTGGCCTGCATGGCCGGCCTCTTCGCCCTCCGGGCTCCGCTCCAGTGGCGGTGGGATGTGCCGGTGGTGCTCGGCCTCACCCTGCCGGCGCTCGTGGACTGGGCCGTCGGTCGCTTCCGGCCCGCCAGCGGGTCCAACCCCGTGCGCACGGTGACGGGCGTGCTGCTGGGGCTGGCGCTCGGACGCTCGCTGTACGTCCATCTACAGCGGCCCCTGCCGGCCGTCCTGCTGGCACAAGCCGCCCTCGTGACAGCGGTTGCGGTCCCTGTCATTCTCGCCACTTATCGAAGGCCACGCCCCGGCTAGACCCAACTGCCGCTTCGCCCGTTGAAGGTGAGGGTGGGAGGGGGAGCGGGGATGACCCGTGGCCTCGTGATGGGGGAGTGGTGGGACCGCAGATCTCAGACGAGGGGCTGATGCTCGCCTTCAAGGCGGGGGATGCCCGTGCGTTCGAGACCCTGGTGCGCAGGCACCGGGCTCCGGTCTTCAACTTCATCCTTCGCTTCACGGGGCACCGGGCACGGGCGGAGGACGTGCTGCAGGAGACGTGGCTGAAGGTGGTACGCAGCGCTCGGGAGTACGAGGCCAAGGCCAAATTCACGACCTGGCTCTATACGATTGCGAGGAATCTCTGCGTGGACAGTGCGCGCAAAGAAAGCTACCGGCAGGCCTCCTCTCTGGAGGCACCCACGGGCAATGGGGCCGGCGGCGATGAAGGCCGGCCGCTGGGAGAGGGACTCCCGGACGGCGGAGCCAGCCCCGAGCGCGGCGCGTACAACGCGCGGCTGCGGCCCCTGCTCGAGCGCGCCCTGGCCAGCCTCCCGGAAGAGCAGCGCGAAGTGTTCGTGTTGCGTGAGTACAGCGGCATTGCCTTCAAGGAGATTGCAGAGGTGACAGGCGTCTCCGAGAACACGGTGAAGAGCCGCATGCGCTACGCCCTGGAGGGGTTGCGCAAACGGCTCGTGGAGATGGGCGTGGACGGGGATCTGGCCGAGGACGGAAGGACGGTGGCGGGATGAAGCCCCAAAACCTGCATGCTCAAGAGGATCGGCTCCTCGACCTGGTCTACGGCGAGCTGCCTCCCACGGAGGCGCAGGCCGTGGAGTCCCACCTCGAGGGCTGTACGCGGTGCAGCGAGCTGCTCGCCGACATTCGCGGGGTGCGCACCACCATGGCGCAACTCCCCCTGGAGCCCGCTCCCGACGCGGGGCTGGAGTCGCTGCTGGCCTACGCGCAGCAGGCCGCTCGCAACGCGGCCGCGGGGCCCGCTCCCAAGCCGACCTGGTGGCGGCGCTGGCTGGTGCCCGTCGTCAGTGTCGCCGCGGTGTGCGCCTTCGGCATCATCTCGATCCAGGTGAGCAAGACGGTGGATCTCAGCCCGCAGCTGGCGGTCAAGGGCGAGTCGGTGCATGGGGCTCCCGCTTCGAAGGAGGCGCAGGCTCCGGCCCCCATGCCGAGCTCTCCCGCTGCGAACGCCGCGCCCGCGCAGACGGAGGAGTCTGCTGCTGCCGCGGGGGCCGCCATGGCTCAGGGGCTGTCGGAGCGGGACTCTTTGAACATGACGCCGCCCCGGCCCTATCCGGCCGCGAAGCTGGATGAGCCGTTGATGGCGAAGGAAGCGCCTCGCAAGAAGGCCTTCATGTCCGGGCCCAAGGCTCCCAGCGCGAACTGGAGCAACGCGGGCGCGGGGGGCGGCTACGAGCGTGGCAAGGTGGCAAACGAGGATCTGGCCGCCCTGGAGAAGAAGTCCGCTGACAAGGTGGAGAAGGACGAGGAGTACAGCCAGCGCGACGCGATGACCCAGATGAGGGGGATCGCCAAGTCCAAGACGATGGTCATGGGCTCGACGCGAGGGGACTCGTCCGCGCAGCAGCCCATGCCTCAGGCGACCGCGATGCCCGCACCAGCTGCCGCCCCACCCGTGGAGGAAGAGCCGGCTCCCGGCTCTGACGGAAAGCTGGCTGAGGGCGCTGTGCAGCGGCAGATGCCCTCCCAGGGTTCGTCACTCCGCCTGAACGGGGGCAGGACGGGCGCGGCTCAGGCCGCCGAGAAGCCTGCCGCCGATGCTCCCGCCGATGACTTCGATGATCTGTTCAGTTCCAAGACGGTGGTGGCGAAGCGGGAGCAGCGGCAGGAGTCGAGAGCCGCTACGCCGCCGCCTCCGCCTTCCGTTGCGGCCCCCAGGCCCTCGACGCCTTCTTCCATGGGCAGCGCGGCTCCCTCAATGTCCACGGCCTCTGCTCAGCCCAAGGGCGGCCAGTCCGCCTGGCGCTCTCCGGCCGAGCTGTCCAAGCTGGCGGCGGAGGCCTTCCGCTCTGGCAACCGGGTCCGCGAGGCTCAACTCCTGGCCCAAGCCCTGGATGAGGGCGCCGCGGGCTCGGAGCGGCTGGGGCTGCTCAACCGCCTCTGTGACGCGCAGTTCGCCATCGGCCAGCGCGAGGCCGCCTTCCAGACCTGCAAGCAGGTGCTGCAGGAGGGGCCTCGCACCGGCGCCGCCCAGATGGCCCAGCGGCGCATGAGCCGCGAGACCAACGAGGCCGAGGACGCCAAGGCCTATGGAGGCGCCAGGGCCTCCAAGAAGGCCGCTCCCGCCGAGCTGGATACGGCGGCCCCTGCCTCAGCCCCGGCCCAGGCTCAGTGACGGAGGGGATTCCACTCTCGGTGCAAGTCGGGAAAGGCAGGCGGAGCCGGTCCAATTGACCGATGCGACCGCTGTTACCTACCGCCGATAATGGAAGTCATGGATTCTGGGGTGTCAGGTCGGGAGTCGGGCCAGGTGGCCGTGGAAGCGGCGTTGATCATGCCGCTGATGGTCTTCATGGCGTTGGGGATCATCCAGCTCACGATGATCCAGCACGCCAAGCTGATGACGGAGTACGCGGCCTACCAGGCGGCGCGAGCGGGCATCGTCTGGAATGGCAACAACGAGCGCATGCACGACGCGGCCATCGTGGCCCTGCTGCCGACCATGGGGCGCACGGACCGCATTGATCGGCTGGCGGTCACCTGGGGCCTGCACAAGCTGTACGATGACGCGCTGCGCACGCTGGCCTGGAACGCCACGCAGGTGAAGCCGCCCGCGTCGTTCAACGGCTCGAACCTGTTCGGGATGATCCGGGTGGACACCATCAACCCGGCCTACTTCACGCCCATCGACAGCATCTGGAAGCTGCGCTCCGGGGCCAACTGGAAGGAGCTGGACTTCGACGGGGCGGAGGGCTTCCCCGAGGTGCCGGCGCTCGAGGACAAGATCCGCAAGTTCTTCAACCTGCCCGAGCCGGATGACTCGGAGACGGTGTACCGCAAGGCCACGCGCCTCACCATCCGCCTGCGCTACTGGTACGAGATGCGGGTGCCGTTCGCCAACTGGATCATCTTCACGGCCTGGTACGCCTCCAACGCCCAGGTGGCGCTGCACGGCGGAATCGATCGGCCCACCCTGGAGAAGGCCAACCTGCTCAACCGGAACGCGAACCTGGACGCGCTGGCGGGCAGGGCCAAGGGCGTGGCCCACGAGCGCGGCTACAACACCGCGTACGCGCCGGAGATGTGGGTCCTCTGGGGGCTGGCCAATGGCAGCATCCCGCTCGTCTCGAGCCTCGTCGGCAAGCGCTACTTCCTGCCGCTGACGGCCACCTACACCATGCGAATGCAGTCCAACTTCCAGCGGAAGTGGATCCTGCACCTCAACCCGGATTGGGGCCTCTAGGCCATGTTCACCCGCGTGCTTCGCCAGAGTTTCCGCCGCCAGGAGGGCCAGGCCCTCGTCGTGGCGGCCCTGCTGGTGTTGATCATGTCCATCGCCGTGCTGACCACGGTGAACCTGGGCCACACCATCCACGAGCGCGTGCGCCTGCAGAACACGGCGGACGCGGCGGCCTACTCCATGGCGGCCATGGAGGCGCGCGCCTTCAACTTCTACGCGTACGCCAACCGCACCCAGGTGTCGCACTACGTCTCGGCGATGATGTGGCAGTCGCTGCTGTCGCTCGTCTACTTCGCCGAGGCCTTCGTCACCGACATCTACGGGTTCATGCGGACGATTGATCCGTGCGCGAACCCAGACGGGGTGTTCTGGACAGTGGCCTGTCCCATCCTCGAGAACGTGATTCCGTACCTCAGTCAGATCATGAAGGTGATCGACAAGTTCATCTCCGTCTACAGGAACCTGATCAAGGGCTTTCAGACCATCCTGCGCACGGCCAACCCGGACAAGTTGATAGGACGCGGGATCATCCCCGCGCACCGGCTGCTCAACTCGGCCATGTTCCTGGCGTCCCAGGTGGTGATGGTGGCCACGTCCTCCCAGGTGCTGCAGACCACGGACTCGGTCATCTACGACAACGACAAGAACGTGGACTCGAAGCTGAGTCAGCTCGCCTCGGGCGCGCTGAACCTCTGTCTCTTCGATCAGGCGCACTTCCGGGAAGCTGGCGGCAGCCCGCTCTCCGCGCCCCACAACCCGCTGGAGCCCATCGATCCGACCAAGAAGCGGCACGCGGAGAAGGAGGCGCGCGCCAAGCGCGTCATGGGCGCCATCACCAACGCCACGCGCTACGCCTGCGACGCCAAGGACGGCTTCTGCCCCGAGGGCTTCATCACCTCGCGCAAGCTGGGAGATCTCATCCCCCTGCCGGACGGCCTGGGGGTCATCCGCGATCTGCTCAGCAAGGACATCGACACGCCGGTCTTCAAGTTCGCCAAGTACGGGCAGACGCGCTTCCTCACGGTGAACAACCCGAACGCGGCCAAGGCCACCCAGGTGAGCGATCCGTACACCCCGCGCAACACGATCCGGGACTGGAACGACGGCATCGAGCCCACGCTCGGACGGATGGCGCAGGGCGACAACATGGGCTCGGACGATCTGTACTGGATCAAGTTCGGCCCGGAGGGCTTCGGCCCGTTCCGCAACCCGTTCGCGTGCAACGACGACGACAACCCCCGCGAGTGCTGGGGCGATCCGCGCAAGGGCTACAAGGAGGGCAGCAGCGACAAGCTGACCTTCAAGCACACGATGAAGACCAGCATCTGGGCGATGAACGAGTCCGAGGGCTCGTACGAGAACGGCGGCGTGCACTGGCGCATCCACTACAACCAGCTGCCCACGGGGGACAGCTGGAAGAAGGTGTACCGGCCCTCGGGCCCCGAGGCGGACGTGGGCGTGCACCGCAGCAAGATCTGCGTGTCGAAGTTCAAGGTGTTCGGCATCTGCCCGGCCCCCGAGATCGAGGTGTTCACGGCCAACGTCATGCCCGCCGAGGACGGCAACCACCCGTGGAAGGGCATCGTCCCGTTCATGCACTTCGAGCCCGGCCAGTACGGAGACACGTGCGGCGGCGCGGCGAACGAGGACGCGGCCACCCGCTACAAGCACGACTTCAACCAGCCCTCCACCTGGGTGGCGCTCAACAAGACGCCGGACCAGGTGACGAACGCGAACCACACCGACTGGGACGGGACGGGCTCCAACGACATCTCGCTGCTGAACGATGAGGGCAAGGTGAACTGGAAGTTCTCCAGCACCACCCCCACGCTGGAGATGCAGAACAAGCGGAAGAAGTTCCTCTCGGCCATTGACGGGCTGAACGTCATCTCGCGCGGGCAGACGTACTACCACCGCCCCGGCAACTGGGCCGAGCAGCCCAACTTCTTCAACCCCTACTGGCGTCCCCGGCTCGCCTCCGTCTACCAGGGCCGCTACTCGCTGCCCTTCGTGGGCCAGTTGATGGACAGCCTGCCCGGCGATCTGAAGAGCATCCCGGCGAAGATCATCACCCACTGAGGCCCGACCGATGAGACCCCTTGCCCAGCGTCAATACGCCCGGCGTGGTGCCGCCACGGTGGAGTTCGCCCTCATCGTGCCGGTGCTGGTGATGATCCTGTTCTTCAGCATGTACCTCACCGAGCTGGTGAGGGCGAAGCTCAAGGTCCAGGAGTTCGCCCGCTACGTCGTCTTCGAGATGACGAGCTACACCCTGAGCGACTTCGCCACCGCCGAGCATGACAAGGCCTTCACCGACGCGAAGAAGGAAGTGATGGACGAGGCGGTCGAGCGCTTCAAGGACATGGACTCGGTGGAGCCCAACGCTCCACAGGGCACCTTCGTCGCCCGGTACTCGGACGTGGCGGGCACGATGCAGAACAAGGACATCCCGCTCTTCGAGGCCGGGCTGGTGCTCGGCAACGACGGCAACGGCTTCGGCAGCGAGGTGGTCAGCGCGGTGAACGTCGGCGCCAACAAGCTGCTCAACGTCTGGAGCTTCAACACCAAGGGGTGGGTACAGTCGGACGTGAGCATGAAGTTCAACAACGTGCTCATCCCCAAGAGCTACCTGGACGAGGGCGGCTCGGGGGGCTTCTTCACGGTGGATCCCACCGGCAACAAGGACATCCGCAGCCTGGCGCTCAAGAGCCGCTTCTCCATGTACGCCGATCCCTGGAACATGGAGGACGGCGCGGACGCCACGATTCGCGGCCGGCGCGCGGGCGCGCACCGCGAGGGGCCCACGGACATGCCCCACGGCCTCTACAAGCAGGTGGACCGGATGGTGTTCCTCGGCGTGCGCAGCAAGCTGGCTGGCGCAGCGGGTGGCGTCATCGGCCAGTTTCAGGACTTCCTGCAGAAGATCTTCCCAGCGTTCGTGGGCACCTTCGTCGTCTCGCACAACTACACCACGAGCCCCGGAGGCGACTTCAGCCGTGAGTGCATCGGCGAGGACCTGGGCATCTCGTCCTATCCGCCCGAAGCCGAGGGTGGCCTGAACAACCTGGACAAGTTCTCGCAGCTCGACTGGCCGCGGCCCAAGTGCTTCGACACGGCGCCGTTCCGGGATCAGCCCTACGACAAGTCCCAGTACATCCAGATCTTCAAGGCGCGTGGCGACTTCTTCATGGGCTGCAAGAACGCCGAGGCCGCGGATCCCTCCGCGCCCAAGAGCGATGAGGCCACGCGAGGCGACGAGAGCAAGGCGAATGCGATCGACTGCGAGTAGAGCGCTGGCCCGAGCCGGGCTGTGGAGCGTGCTCCTCGTGGCGCTGGCCGCGGGCGCCGAGCAGGAGCTGCCCCTGTACCCGGGCGCGGTGCACACGCGCATCGGCAACGATCTGATCATCGCCGGCGAGTACTACCGGCTGGCCTACTTCACCACGGACGACCCGATGGAGAAGGTGGCCGACTACTTCGCGAAGCACTGGCGCGAGCAGGGCTACCCCACGGTGGTGGAAGGGGACCTGCGCGAGGAGGCGGTGGTCTCCGCCCTCTACACGCGCGAGGGCCTGCAGCGCGGCGTGGTGCTGCGCCGGCACCTGGGCAAGACGGTGGGCTTCACGGCGCTGAGGGACCTGTGGGTCCGCGCCCCCAAGAAGCAGGGCGGGCTGGTGAAGCTGGAGGGCACCCTGTTCAGCGAGGACATCACCACGCGGGATGATCCGGGCGGCTCGCAGCACCGCTCCTCGCTGGTGCAGGGGAGCCTGGACACCGTGCGTCAGCAGGTGGCCGAGTCGATGACCCGGCAGGGCTACACGCTGGTCCGTGAGGCCGGCGTGAAGCTGGACGGCGCGCCGCGCTTCACCCTGGAGCACGCTCGCAAGGGCGAGCAGGTGGTGACCACGCTCAGCCGCGTGGACGACGAGACCACGGCGGTGCTCCAGATGTCGGTGGGCTCGGACCGGCCGGACGCCTTGCCCAATGGCGAGGCGGTACGCCAGAGCCGCGCCGCGTACGAGCGCGAGCAGGCGAAGAAGGCCCGCGCGGAGGGCTCGCCATGAGGATGCTGGCGCTCGCCCTCCTGCTGCTCGTGGCGGCTCCGGCTCCCGCGGCCATGCCGGGGAAGGCCGTGCTGGATCACCTGGCCAAGGGCCTGCGCACCACCCAGGTAGGTGACTGGGTGACGTACAAGCTCGATGGGGGTGGGGCGCGCGTCCACTTCTGGCGCCTGGCCGTGGTGGGGGAGGAGAAGGACAAGCTCGGCCGGGACGCGCTCTGGCTGGAGATGGAGTGGGGCACGCACCCGGCCATGAAGGCCCCGCTGGCGCAGATCCGCATGCTCATCGCCCGGGGCGACGGCGTGGCCTTCGACCCGAACGCCATCACCCGCCTCATCGTCGCCATCGGCTTCGACCGGCCCCAGGAGTACTCGCAGGAGGCGCTCGACTGGGCGCTCACGAAGCACGACCCGCCGGGGGAGTCCGCCGCGCCCGCCGCGCCCCCTCAGCGGCTGCCGGACCCTCCCGTGGTACGCTCGGGCAGGGAGACACGCCTGATGACCCCGGCGGGCACGGTGACCGCCGTTCCCGTCGAGGTCATGTACCGCAGCACCGTCATCAAACGCACGTGGGTGAGCCGGGAGATCCCCATCCTCCAGCTCGCGAAGATCGAGATCCCCCGCATCTCCCACGCGCTCGAAGTCGCCGAGTATGGAGTGAACGCCAGGCCCCGCATGCTGCTGCCAGAGCCCAAGACACCGCTGGTGAAGTTGGAGTATGCGGAGAAGGCGTTCCCCCAGCTCCCTTGGTTGGAGGAGGAAAACCCATGAAGGACCTGAACCAGACTCGGACCCGCCGCCGCCGTCAGCGCGGTCAGGCCATGGTCGAGTACTCCATGATCAACTGGATCCTGGTCGTCGCGCTCATCATCTCGGCCTCGGTGAAGATGGACTGGGGCGGCAGCCAGAAGCAAAACGTGATCGATCTGTTCCTGCAGGCCTACCAGGTCTATTACGACTCCTATTACTTCGTGCTGAACCTGCCGTTCCCGTGACGGAGCGCCGCCAGCCTCCCGGCCGCTCCCCGCTGGCGCTGCGCCTCATCCACGCGGCCATCTTCCTCGCGATCTCCGCCGGGGTGATGACCGCGTGCTTCCCGGAGTGGCCGCACGGGGTGCGTGCGCTCCGGCACCCCTATCACGTGGGCACTCCGCCCCAGGCGCTCCTGCTCCTGGGCTTCTTGCTGGGGGCCACCGGAGCGCTGCTGCTGCTGGGCTCGCTCACCCGTGGCCGCTCCGCGCCCCTGGCCGTGTCCTGGCTGATCCTCGGAGGCGCAGGGGCGGCGGTGCTTGGGACGGCGGCCAGCGCTCCTCCCGAGCGCCCCTCCGAGCTCGCCGTGAACACGCGGCTGATTCAGCTCGGCCAGCGCCTCCAGCTCGCCATGGTGAGCCGGCTCCAGGAGCGGGGTGAGGTGCCCGTGGCGCGCGAGCCCTGGCAGCAGGCGCTCGAGCAGGTGGCGCCGGAGGAGAGCCCCATTCGCACCCGGGCCTTTCGCCAGGTGCCGCCCCAGGTGAGCCGGGTGGAGACGCCCGAGGCCCGGCCCCAGCCCCTCGTCCCCGGCATGCTGCTGCTCTTCGTGTCCCCGGATGGCGCTTCCTTCGAGCTGCGCCTCGTGGGGCTGGCCGACGGCTTGCCGCAGGTGCTCGTGGACGAGACCGGAGCCCCCGTGGTGCTGCGCGGCCTCTACAACCCGGACCTGCCCAAGCCCGGCCCGGGGCCCTGATCACGACTGCCTCCCAGCCCTCCTGTCAGGTAGGTTCGAGGCCTCGAAACCCCTGGAGATCACTCTGGATGTCCGGGGTTTGCTGGCTTGTCACGGGAGGTCGTTTTGACACCTGATGCGTCAACCGAATAACATCCCACGCCGCTTTGCACCCCGTGTGCATCCGCGTTTTCCGTTCCCTCGACAAGTTTCCATACGCCATACGGCGTCGCCGCGCTCCTCTGGGAGGTCTTGAGAAATGCTGAAGGGTAAGACTCCACTCATCGTCGCACTGGTTCTCGGTCTGTTGGCCGGTGTCGTGGCGTACTCCGCCATCAAGAAGAAGGAGGCGGATGTCCGCCGCGGCTGGAACCTGGTGCCGGTGGTCGTGGCCGCCCAGGACATCCCCGAGGGCACCGTCGTCACCTTCGACATGATCTCCCAGCGCTCCGTGCCGGAGCAGTTCGTCACCTCCTCGGTGGTGAAGCCGGACTCGGCCTCGTACGTGGTGAACCAGAAGGTGCTGGTGCCGCTGCAGGCGGGTGATCCGCTGCTCTGGAGCCAGTTCGAGACGACCAAGGCCGCCGAGCGCCTGTCCACCAAGGTGCAGAAGAAGGGCCGCGCCATCACCATCGACGCCAAGGCGGCCACCGCGGTGGGCGGCTGGATCCGGCCCAACGATCACGTGGACGTGATCGGCACCTTCCGCGATCCGCAGACGGACGAGAGCGTGGCGGTGACGCTGCTGCAGAACGTGATCGTGCTGGCCACCGGCAAGATCACCGGCACCACGAACGTGAACCTCATCCCCGAGAACCAGCGCGAGTACAGCAACATCTCGCTGCTGGTCATCCCCGAGGAGGCGGAGATCCTCGTCCTGGCGCAGGAGCTGGGCGCGCTCACCCTGTCGCTGCGCAACGAGGACGACGTGGACATCATCGAGGAGCGCGGCCGCGCCACCATCAGCACGCTGCTGTCCGGTGAGCGCACCCGCGTGCTGGAGAAGAAGCGCCAGGAGATCATCCAGATCATCAAGGGCAACGCCGCCGAGAAGAGCGCGGCCGGCGGCCCGCAGTAGTTTGCGGTCCTCTCGTCCTGAGTTCAGCCCCCCAGGGAGCTTCAGCGCATGCTGCCAGGAATAGTCCTACTCCTCGTCACCGGCTCGGTCTTCTTCTTCAGCCTGGTGATCTTCACCGTGCTCGCGAAGGCCTACGAGCAATACCAGGAGCGCTACGTCGCCAAGTCGATGAACGACTTGAGCGACATGTTCCTGTTCATCGACCCGCGGCAGATGTTGATCCTCAACATCGCGTCGATGTGCCTTCTGGGCATCCTCAGCTACATCATCTTCAACCCCATCCTCTGCGTGGGCATGACCATCTTCGGCTTCTTCCTGCCGATGCTGATGGTCAAGTACTACCGCAAGCGCCGCATCAAGAAGTTCAACGTGCAGCTGGTGGACGCGCTGCAGGCCATGGCCAACGCGTTCAAGGCGGGCCTCACCTTCCCGCAGGCCATTGAGCACGTGGCGCGCGAGGCGATGCCGCCGCTGTCCCAGGAGTTCGGCCTGTTCGTGAAGGAAGTGAAGCTGGGCGTCCCGCTGGAGGAGGCGCTCGTCAACATGGCCAAGCGCGTGGGCAGCGACGACCTGGAGCTGGTGGTGGTGTCCACCAACATCGCGCGCCAACTGGGCGGCAACATGGCGGAGATGTTCGAGACGATCTCCACCGTGATCCGCGAGCGCTTCCGTCTGGAGGGCAAGATCGACGCGCTCACCTCTCAGGGCAAGCTGCAGGGGTGGATCGTGGCGTCCATGCCCGCGGTGCTCGGCATGGTGCTCAACTCGATGCGCCCCGACCTGATGGAGCCGATGATGAACCACCTGTTCGGCTACATCCTGGTGACCGTGATCGCCATCATGGAAGTGCTGGGCATCCTGATCATCCGGCGCATCGTCAACATCGACATCTAAAGAGGCGCTCGTGGACGGCTCTATCATCACCAATTTCCTGCTGGGTGGCTCGGCCGTGTTCGCCGCGGGCGCGGCGGCCTTCCTGGGCATCGGCATCTACAACAACTTCTTCGAGCGCTTCGTCTCGGAGGTCTCCGAGGAGTCCGCGGGCGGCGTCCGCGGCATCGGCTCGGTGGCCATCCGCAAGCTGGGCGCCATGAACCGCAAGTTCATGTGGCCCGGCTACGAGGCCAAGATGCGCAAGAACCTCATCAAGGCCGGTGATCCGCAGGGCTACAAGCCCGAGGACATCATGGCCTTGCAGGAGGTGGGCTTCGTCATCGGCCTGCTGATGGGCCTGATCCTCTCCAACGGCCTGGGGCTGAACCTGGCCTGGGCGCTGCTGGGGGCCGCCTTCGGCATGTTCTACCCGCAGATCTGGGTGAACGATCAGGTGAAGAAGCGCCACCTGCTGATCTCCCGCGCGCTGCCCTACAACCTGGACCTGCTGACGCTGTCGGTGGAGGCGGGCCTGGACTTCACGGGCGCGCTCGCCAAGGTGGTGGAGAAGGGCAAGGCCGGCCCGCTCAAGGATGAGCTGGCCCTGGTGCTCAAGCAGCTGAAGATGGGCAAGACGCGTGAAGAGGCCCTCAAGGCCATGATCGTCCGCGTGGACCTGCCGCCGCTCACCACCTTCGTCACCGCGCTGATCCAGGCGGACAAGATGGGCACCAGCCTCGGTAAGGTGCTGCGCATCCAGTCCACGCAGATGCGCATTGATCGCACCCAGCGCGCCGAGAAGCTGGCCGGCGAGGCCCCGGTGAAGATGCTGTTCCCGCTGATCGCCTGCATCTTCCCGACGGTGTTCATGGTGCTGTTCGGGCCCATCGTGTTCCAGTTCATGTTCGGCAACGTCGGGGGGTAGGCCCTGGGGTTCCGGCTGAGCATCTCGAAGGGGCTCCAGGAGGGCCGGGAGATCTCCTTCGAGGATGATGAGATTCGCATCGGGCGCACCTCGGAGAACGAGCTGGTGCTGCACGATCACGGCGTGTCCCGCCGCCACGCGCGCATCTTCACGCGGGGCGGCAGGCTCTACATCGTCGATCTGGGCAGCACCGGCGGCACGCTCTGGAACGGCAAGCCGCTCGGACGCGAGAAGGAGCAGGAGCTCCACAAGGGCGATCGGCTGGCGTTCGGCTCGGTGGAGTTCATCTTCACCCCGCTGACCCCGCCGCCCGCCGAGCCCACCCGGCTGGTCCCCGCCCGTGAGGTGAGGCCCCGCTCGAGCACCCTCATCACCCGCGCGCAGACCCAGCAGGAGATGCAGGCCATCGAGAAGGAGGACACCGGTCGCCACCGGACCCTCACCGAGGTGGAGATGGGGGCCGTTGAGCCTCCGACCGTGAAGCTGGCGCCTCCCGGTCCCGCGGCCACGCTCGTCGAGCTCCAGGTCCCCGCTCCCACGTCCACGCTCGCCGAGATGGAGGAGCTCTCCACCACCACGGTGAAGGCCGCGCCGCCGGCCTCCCGTGCGCTCGCGCGTGCGGGCTCCACGTCAGACTCCGGCCCCGCGCCGTCCGCCGCCGAGCGGGCCCGGCTCCGCCGTCAGCGAGTGGCGACGCTCGGCGGGCATCTCCTGGTCTGGTGGTCGGAGCTCTCGCCGAAGGGAAAGTCCCTCGCGGGGGTGCTGGCGGGGCTCGTCATCGTGGTGGCGGTGGCCATCATCGCGAGCCAGTTCCGCCCGGTGCGCGAGCTGGCCGGGCCCACGGGGCCGGAGCCCACCGAGCTGGGGCTGGCTCCGCTCGGGGACTCCTTCGGCCTGGGCGAGGGTGTCACCTGGAAGCGCCCGGACGAGAAGACGTTCCAGTTCCAGTTCTCCTCGCCGACGCGCGCGGTCGCGATCCTGCACTACCAGGCCCGGGACATCGCCCAGGCCAAAGAGGTGGGCATCAGCCTCAACGGGGTGGATCTGGGCTGGGTGCCGGTGGACAACGCCGAGGCCAACGAGCGCGAGCTCGAGCTGATCCTCCCGCTGCGCGTGCTGCGCCGGGACGGGCCCAACCAGCTCACCTTCGACAATGTGCGCAACCCTCCGGGCCAGGAGCACTGGCGGGTGTGGAACATGTATGTAGAGGTCATTCCCGTCCCCGAGCTGCCCGTGGATCAGCTGCTCGCCAAGGCCAGCAGCGAGGCGACCTCGGCCCGCCGCTTCTATGAGCAGAAGGATGTAGGCTCAGAGAACCTGTTCAAGTCCTGGAAGCTCTTCCGCACGGCGTGGATCACGCTCGAGGCGCTCGACAAGAAGCCGGATCTCTATGAAGACGTCCTCTACATGCTCGCTCAGACAGCAGGCGAGCTGGACCGGCAGTGCCGGGTGCTGATGCTCGATTTTCAACGCAGCCTGCAATTCCGGGATGGGGACAAGGCCAAGGCCACCGTGGAGGAGGTCATGAGGCGCTTCCCTACGACCGAGCATCGCTGCCACAATCTGGCGCTAGAGAAAGCGAACCAGTACGGGCTTCCGATATAGTCGCGGTCTCGTAGGAAGCGGTGATTTACCATGGCGAATCCTCCCCCGGCACGACGTCGGTCCTCAACCTCTACAGGCACTCCCCCCGGTGCGACGGGCCAGCAACGGCCCGTGCGCAAGACGGGGGCGACCGCCGCGGTGCGGGCTGCCGAGCCCATGCCGTTCAATGGTCCCAAGCTGGTGGTGTCCGCCGGTCCCAAGGCCGGTGAAGAGTTCAACCTGGAGGAGGGCGAGTACGTCGTCGGACGCGCGACGGACAACCCCATCTGTATCCAGGACACCTCCGTCTCGCGCAAGCACATCATGCTGCGCCAGGTGGGCAGCGGCTGGACGGTGAGCGATCTGGGCTCGGGCAACGGCACGCTCGTCAACGGTGAGTCCATCACCGACGAGACGGTGCTGGCCAACGGCGACGTCATCACCATGGGGGACACGGAGGTGACGTTCTCCGACGTGGCCAACTCCACGATGATGGTGGCGATCACTCCGGGCCCGTCGCGGCCTCGCGCGGCCACGGGCGCTGGGGCCCCGGCGCGTCCGGCGCGGCCCGAGCGCGTGCGGCCGGGCCGCACGATGGCGAAGCCGGTGGATCCGGCGGCGCAGAAGAAGAAGAAGTTCGCCGTGGCGGTGGTGGCGCTCGCGCTGGTGGTGGCGGGCTCGGGCCTCGTGGTCCTGCAGATGCGCCGCAAGGCCATCATGGAGCGCGAGCTGGTCGTGAAGATCCAGGAGGGCAAGGAGCGCGCCCGCCTGTCGGCCATCTTCCAGGACGCCAAGAACCTCATCCGCGAGGGGAAGTGGACCGACGCCAAGGCCAAGCTGGAGGAGCTGCAGACGGCGGCGCCCGACTATCCCGGCCTGCAGGACTACCTGGAGCGGGTGCAGAAGGAGATCCCCAACCAGGAGCACTTCAACGCGGCCCAGGCGGCGCTCGGCGAGAAGAAGCTGGCGGTGGCCAAGGCGGAGCTGGAGAAGATCACCGCCGAGACGACGATGTTCGAGCAGGTGGCCAAGCTGAAGCGCCATCTGCAGGACACCGCCGACGTGCAGACGAAGGAGGCTCGGACGCTGCTGGACAACAAGCAGCTGGATCCGGCCAAGGCCATCACCGACGACGTGCTGGCGACCTTCCCCGAGCATCGCGACGCCAAGCTGATCAACGACGAGGCCGTGCGGCTCATCACCATCCGTGATCGGCCCGTGGTGCCGGCGCCGCCGCCGCCCACCGCGCCGCCCTGGGAGCAGGCCGTGGCCCGCTTCGTGGACGCGGACGTGTCCGGCGCGGTGGCGCTGCTCAACGCGTGCTCGGCCAAGCAGCCCAAGTGCAAGACGCTGATGAAGGACATCACCGAGTTCAACAACCTCTACAAGAAGCTGGAGGATCTGGACGCCAAGGGGCTGGCGCGCCTGCTGTCGCTGGACAAGGACATCACCGGCTCGCGCGGGCCCAGCAAGATGGCGCGGAACGCGGGCACGCGCGCGGCGAACATCTTCTACAAGAGCGCCTCGGCGGCGAAGGCCGCGGGCCAGTGGGCGCGTGCGGTGGAGTACGCCCGGCGCACGCTCCAGGCGGATCCCAGCCACGCGGGGGCCTCGAACATCCTCAACGATCTGCGCGGCAAGGCGAAGGATGTCTTCCTCCAGGCCTATGCGCTCAAGGACTCCAACCCCGAGGACGCCATCCCGAAGTTCAAGGAGGTGCTCGCGATGACGCCCGCGGATGACGAGACGCACGAGAAGGCGCAGAAGTGGCTTGATCAGCTCTCGCGATGAAGCGTCGGCGCAAGGCGGGTGAAGAGACCTCTGTCGCCGGGCAGGGGGATCTGTTCGGGGCGATCGAGCCAGCGAGCCAGCCGCTCGTGGTGGTGGCTCCCTCCGAGCCGCCCCCTCCGCCTCAGCCGCCCGCCCCGCCCGAGAAGGCGCCGCCCATGGAGAAGCCGAGCGTGTCCGAGGTCTCGGCGCCGCTGCCCTCCCTGCCCGGGGCTCCGGCCCGTCCCGCTCGCACCGTGCTCACGGTGGGCGAGCTGACCCGGCAGCTCAAGGAGACCATCGAGGCGCGCTACCCCCGCGTCCTCGTGCGCGGCGAGGTGTCCGGCTTCCGGGGCGCCAACGCGCGGGGCCACCTGTACTTCACCCTGAAGGACGCCGAGGCCTGCATCGACGCGAAGGTGTGGGCCTCGCAGGCGGCGCGGCTGCGCTTCTCGCTGCGGGATGGGCTGGAGGTGGTGGCCGAGGGCAGCGTGGACGTGTACGCGCCCCAGGGCCGCTACAGCCTGATCATCCAGCGAGTGGAGCCGGTGGGGGAGGGCGCTCGCGCGCTCGCCTTCGAGCAGCTCAAGGAGCGGCTGGCCGCCGAGGGGCTCATGGGTGACCGGCGTGTCCGGCCACCGCGCCCGCTGCCCTTCCTGCCCCGGCGCATCGGCGTGGTGACGAGCCGCACCGGCGCGGCGTTGCAGGACTTCCTGCGCGTGCTTCACTCGCGCAACCCGCGGCTGAGCGTGCTGCTGTGCGACGCACGCGTGCAGGGCGAGGGCTCGGCGGCGGAGGTGGCGCGGGCCATCGAGCGGCTGGGCCGCACGGACGTGGACGTGATCGTCGTCACGCGCGGCGGCGGCTCGGTGGAGGATCTCTGGACGTTCAATGAGGAGCTCGTCGCGCGAGCCATCCATGCCGCGCCCGTGCCGGTGGTGTCGGCCATCGGGCACGAGATCGACTTCACCATCTCGGACTTCGTGGCGGACTGGCGGGCGCCCACGCCCAGCGCGGCGGCCGAGCGGCTCTCGCCGGTGCTGAGCGATCTGGAGCTGACGCTGGCCACCCATGCCTCGCGGCTGCGCCAGGCGGCGACGCGGCGGCTGGTGGAGCTGCGCGAGCGGCAGGGCAGCCTGGCCGGGCGGTTGGTGGATCCCCGGCGGCGCATGGGGCAGGAGCGGCTGTTCCTCTCCGAGCAGCTCGAGGCGATGATGCGCGCGCTGCGTCCAGCTCAGCGCGAGCGCCGGGAGCAGCTCCGGGGGCTGCATGAGCGGCTCCAGCGCGCGAGGCCCCAGGCCCGGCTCGGCGAGCAGCGCTCGCACCTGCTGCGGCTGGCGGCGCGGCTCCAGGAGGCGGCCCGGACGAGCATCTCCTCCCGGCGGGCCGAGCTGGCCAAGGGGCAGCTCGGGCTGGAGCGAGCCTCTCCCACGGCGCGGGTGGCGGCGGAGCGGGCGAAGCTGGCGGACAAGAAGGCCCGCCTGGCGAGCTTGCAGCGGCTCGTGCTCTCGGAGGCTCAGCGGCGCTTCCAGCGCCTGGAGGCCAGGCTGGATGCCATGAGTCCACTGAAGGTCATGGCTCGTGGCTACTCGGTGACCATGCGGCGGCGGGATGGGGCCGTCGTGCGCACCATCTCGGATGTGCAGCCGGGTGAGGTGCTGGGTATCAAACTCGCCAGTAGTGGAGCGAAGTCATTGGATGGCTGTGAGGAGATCGAGGCCACCGTGACGGCGGTGAAGGGGCCGGTGGATTGCTGACAGAGCGGCAGTCCGGGCTGGCCCTGGGGCGGGGTGTCCTCTAGAGTCGCGCGCCCAATCCACTGGGTTGGAGGAGCTGGACGTGTCGAAGTCAGGCAAGGCGGCGGAGGCCGCGCCCGAGCAGTACGGAGACGTGGTGGCGCGGCTCGAGGAGATGGTGGCGAAGCTGGAGAGCGGCGCGTTGTCGCTCGAGGAGTCGCTCAAGGCTTTCGAGGAGGGCATCCGGCTGGTACGCAAGGGCGAGAAGCTGCTCAACGAGGCGGAGCAGCGGATCGAGCAGTTGCTGGTGGACGAGGAGGGCCGGGAAGGGGCGGCTCCGTTGGTGGCGGGCAACCGGCCCGCGCCCGCGGCGGCGCCTCGGGCCTCGGCCGCGAGCAAGTCACCCCCCGAGGATGACGTTCCGTTCTGACGGGCGCAGCGCGCGGAGCCGGCATGGAGAAGCCCAGAATCATCATCGTCGATGACGACCGCGACACGCGCGAGCTGCTCGCGATGGCGCTGGAGACGGAGGGCTTCGAGGTGGCGAGCGCGGCCAACGGGCTGCGGTTGATCTCCTCGCTGCAGCTGCGCCGCCCGCACCTCATCCTCCTGGACGTGAACATGTCCTGGATCGACGGCTTCGAGCTGTGCAAGGCCGTGAAGAAGAACGAGAACTTCCGGGACATTCCGGTCATCTTCATCAGCGGGCGCGGGGAGCCCGAGGATCGCCGCAAGGGGATCGAGGCTGGCGCCGCCGACTACTTCGTGAAGCCGCTGGATCTCGAGAGCCTGACCGCGCGTATTCGTGAGCTGGTGCCGGCCGCGGTACCGGAGGAGCACTGACTCCCGTGAGCACGCTTGATTTGAAGCACTTCCTGCAGGAGCAGCAGGCGCGCGTGGAGGCGCTGCTGCACGCGCGAGCGGCCCGCTGGGAGCCTTCAGGGACTCCCCCCTTACTGGCCGAGGCCATGCGCTACTCGCTGATGGCGGGGGGCAAGCGGCTGCGGCCGGTGCTGTGCCTGACCTTCGCGGATGCGGTCTCCCAGCAGAGCAGCGCGCTGCGCGTCGCGGAGGACGCGGCCTGCGCGCTGGAGTACGTCCATACCTACTCGCTCATCCATGACGATCTGCCGGCCATGGATGATGACGATCTGCGCCGGGGCCGTCCCACCTCCCACAAGGTGTTCGGCGAGGCGATTGCCGTGCTGGCCGGGGACGCGCTGCTCACGGAGGCCTTCGGGCTGGTGGGCGCAGGCTCGGAGCCGGTCCGGATCCCGCTCTGCCGCGAGCTGGCCTTGTCGGCGGGTGCCACGGGCATGGTGGGCGGGCAGGTGCTGGACATCGCCGAGGACCGGCCCGCGCTGATGGACTACCTCACGAAGTTGCACGGCATGAAGACGGGCGCGCTGATCCGGGCGGCCTGCCGCATGGGCGTGCTGTCCGCGGGCGGGAGCGTCGAGCAGCTCCACCAGGCGGACTCCTATGGCGAGGCCGTGGGCCTGGCATTCCAGATCGCCGATGACATCCTCGACGTCACGGGGGATGCGAAGAAGATGGGCAAGCCGGTGAGAGCGGATGCCGCGGCGGGCCGCCACACCTTCCCCGCCGTCATCGGGCTGGAGGCCTCCTGGGTGCTGGCCGAGCGCATGGTGAGGGACGCGGTGACGGCCGTGGAGCCCATCGAAGGCAAGGGAGGCCCGCTGTCCTTGCTGGCGCGCTACATCTTGGAGCGGAACTCGTGACGCGACTCCTCCCGGGCATTCACGCGCCCGCGGATGTGAGGGCGCTGCCCGAGGCGGAGCTGCCGCGCCTGTGTGAGGAGCTCCGCGAGGAGATCATCTCGGTCTGTGGGCGGGTGGGTGGCCACCTGGGGGCCTCGCTCGGAGCGGTGGAGCTCATCGTCGCGCTGCACCGGGTGTTCCACTCGCCGCAGGACGCGATCCTCTTCGATGTGGGGCACCAGGCCTACGCGCACAAGCTCCTCACCGGGCGGCGCGAGCGCATGGGCACGCTGCGGCAGGCGGGCGGTGTCGCGCCCTTCCTGGATCCTCGGGAGAGCCCGCACGATGCGCTCCTTGCGGGGCATGCGTGCACGGCGGTCTCGGCCGCGCTGGGGATGCTCGAGGGGCGGCGCGTGCTGGGCCAGAAGGGGCACGTGGTGGCGGTGGTGGGGGATGGCGCGCTCACCGGAGGGCTGACCTTCGAGGGCCTCAACAACGCGGGAGGCTCGACGCTGCCGCTGGTGGTGGTGCTCAACGACAACCAGATGTCCATCTCCGCCAACGTGGGCGCCATCCCCGCGCTGCTGCGGACTCGCGAGGCCCGGGACTTCTTCGAGGGGCTGGGCTTCACCTACGTCGGTCCGGTGGCCGGGCACGAGCTCGGCCCGATGATGGCGGCCTTGCGCGAGGCGCGGGCCTCGTCGCGGCCCGTGGTGGTGCACGCGATGACTCAGAAGGGCCGGGGCTTTCCTCCGGCTGAGGAGGACACGCAGACGCGCGGCCACGCCATGGGCCCGTACGAGTGGCGTGACGGCAAGCTGGTGCGCTCGCGCAAGGGCCAGCGCACCTTCAGCGAGGCCTTCTCCGCGGCGCTCGACGAGGCGATGGCGAGGGATCCGCGCGTGGTGGTGGTGACGCCGGCCATGCTGGAGGGCTCCGCGCTGGTGGGGCTGAAGCTCCGCTACCCCAGCCGGGTCTACGACGTGGGCATCGCCGAGCAGCACGCCGTCACCTTCTGCGCGGGCCTGGCCGCGGCGGGGGCTCGGCCCGTATGCGCCATCTACTCCACGTTCCTCCAGCGCGCGTTTGATCAGGTGATCCACGACGTGTGTCTGCCGAGGCTGCCCGTCGTCTTCGCGGTGGACCGCGCGGGGCTGGTGGGCGCGGATGGAGCCACGCACCAGGGCGCCTATGACCTCTCTTCGCTCCGGGCGGTGCCAGGGCTGGCGTTGATGGCGCCGGTGGTGGGGGAGGACCTTCCTCCCATGCTGGCCACCGCGCTCCAGTCCTCGGGGCCGAGCCTCATTCGCTTCCCGCGAGGCACGCTGCCTCCCCTGACGCCCGAGCTGCACCCTGGCGTGGCTCCCCTCCAGGGGGCTCGCTGGCTGCTGAAGGCCGAGTCGCCGCGGCTGGCCCTGGTGACGCTGGGGCCGCTCGGGCTGAACGCGCTGGCGGCGGCTCGGGCGGAGACGGGGTGGAGCGTGTTGGACGCGCGCTACGTGAGTCCGCTGGATGCTCCGGCGCTGCTGGAGGCCGCGGCCTGTGGGCACGTGCTGGTGGTGGAGGAGGGGACGACGCACGGAGGGCTCGGGAGCGCGGTGCTGGAGCTGTACGCCGCGAACGGGCGCTCGCCGCGCGTGCGGCTCCTGGGGATGCCGGACACCTTCGTCCCGCACGGAGACGCGCGGGTGCAGCGCGCGGAGCTGGGCCTGGACGTCGAGGGGTTGAGGCGCGCGGGCCGCGAGCTGCTGGGAGCGGGCCGGTGAAGTCGCGCAAGGAGCGCCTGGACGTGCTCGTGGTGGAGCGAGGCCTGGCCGAGTCCCGAGCCAAGGCCCAGGCGCTCATCCTGGCCGGCCAGGTGGTGGTGGGGGATCAGCGGGTGGACAAGCCCGGCGCGCAGGTGCCCGTGGAGGCGGAGCTGCGGCTCAAGGGCGAGGTGCTGCCCTATGTCTCGCGCGGAGGGCTCAAGCTCAAGGGCGCCATCGAGCGCTTCGGGCTGGACGTGCGCGGGAAGGTGGCCGCGGACATTGGCGCGAGCACCGGCGGCTTCACCGACTGTCTCCTGCAAGAGGGCGTGGTCCGGGTGCACGCCATCGACGTGGGCTACGGCCAGCTCCACGAGAAGCTGAGGACGGACCCGCGCGTGCGCTCGCGCGAGCGCGTCAACGCGCGCTACCTCACCGGGGAGGATCTCCCAGAGAAGGTGGGAGTGGTCGTGATCGACGTGAGCTTCATCTCGCTCACCCAGGTGCTGCCCTCGGTGCTGCCGTTCCTGGAGCCGGGTGGGTTGCTGGTGGCGTTGGTGAAGCCCCAGTTCGAGGTGGGGCGGGAGCGCATCGGCAAGGGCGGCGTGGTGCGGGACGCCGCCGCCCGCCAGGAAGCCATCGACGCGGTGGTGGCCTTCGCCCGAGAGCAGGGGCTCACGGTGCGAGGACTCATGGACTCAACGGTGCCCGGTCCTGCCGGCAACGTGGAAGCGCTCCTCGTCGCCGACAAGCCGCGAGCAGGTGCATAGAGGGAGCGAGGCATGAGCTCGAATCAAGACGTGAACCCACTGCCTGACGAACTCGAGGCGGTGATCATTCCTCGCACGAGAGATCTCGGAGACGGTCTCCAGGTGCGTCGCGCGCTGCCCTCCAACCCGCGCCAGATGGTGGGTCCCTTCATCTTCTTCGATCAGATCGGCCCCTCCCTGATTCTCGAGGGGCACGGCTTGGATGTCCGGCCCCACCCGCACATCGGGCTGGCGACGGTGACCTACTTGATCGAGGGAGCAATCCTCCACCGGGACAGCCTGGGCACAGTCGCGCGCATCGTGCCGGGAGAGCTGAACTGGATGACGGCGGGCCGTGGGATCGTCCACTCCGAACGCTCTCCCCAGGAGGAGCGCACGCGAGCCCGCCCGATTCTGGGGACCCAGCTCTGGGTGGCGTTGCCGAAGAAGGACGAGGAGACGGAGCCTTCGTTCTCGCACTTCGGGGCGGATCCGCTGCCGGTCATCGAGGACACGGGCCTGCGGATGCGCCTCGTTATCGGGAGTCTCTTCGGTGCTCGCTCGCCCGTGCGCACGTTCTCGGAGATGTTCTACGCGGACGTCTCGCTGGACGAAGGAGCGGCCCTGACGCTCAAGCCCGAGCACGACGAGCGCGCGGCCTACGTCCTTCAAGGGAGCATCCAGGTGGGCTCGACCGTCTTCCAGGCGGGAGAGATGCTGGTGTTCAACCGGCGCGGCGAAGCCCTGATCCGGGCGCAGGCCCAGAGCCGCGTCATCCTGCTCGGCGGCGAGCCGATGGATGGGCCGCGGCACCTCTACTGGAACCTCGTCTCCAGCTCGCCGGAGCGGATTCAGCAGGCGAAGGAGGACTGGAAAGCGGAGCGCTTCCCCAAGGTCCCAGGGGAGACCGAGTTCATCCCGCTCCCCGACGATCCGCCGCCCCCCGTCGTCTACCCGTAGCGGGTCGAGCCAGGGACGTGCTCTCGCCGGAGCCCCTTGCATCCGGCGCCCAGCAGGGCCAACCTGATAGGGAGGATCCCAAGGCCTGACCTCTTGCGTCAGACCGGATTGCTATGCCCAACCCCCATGGAAACAGGGATGGGCGTTGGGGGAGATGGGGAAGTCATGGGAAGGAAGCCGGCCACCTACGCGGATCTGGAGGCACTGCCTCCGCACGTGGTGGGGGAGCTCATCGCTGGGGAGCTGCACGTCAGTCCCCGGCCGGCGGTCCCCCACGCGGTCGCGGCTTCTCGGCTGGGCGGTAAGCTGTCGGGCCCGTTCGATGAAGGACGTGACGGACCTGGCGGGTGGATCATCCTCGATGAGCCCGAGCTGCACTTCGGCGACGATGTCTTGGTGCCTGACCTTGCGGGCTGGCGCCGGGAGCGCATGCCTCGGCCTCCGCGCACGGCGGCTCTCTCCCTGGCGCCGGACTGGGTGTGCGAGGTGCTCTCTGCCTCCACCGCCGCGCTGGATCGAGCCATCAAACTTCCCCTCTATGCCCGCGAGGGTGTGCGGCACGTATGGTTGATGGATCCAGAGGCGCGCACGCTGGAGGTGTTCCGGTTGGAGGGGACTCGCTACGTGCTGCTCGTCACGCATACGGGCCTGGCGCGCGTACGCGCCGAGCCCTTCGAGTCCCTGGAGCTGGAGCTGTCCTTCCTTTGGGGCGAGAAGTAGGAAGCGTTCTGAGCAGTCAACCGGGGTCAGGGCCTAACGCAGCATGCTGATCAGCGTTGGGCCGACCTCCTGGCGCGCGACCACGTCGCCGTGGGCGGGGACCAGGATGGTGGGCGGGTTCTGCTCCAACTCGCGGATCAGGCAGGCGCGCGCGGCTTTGCGGTCGGACACGAAGAACCAGAAGAACAGGCCGAACACCTTGAGCCCCGGCCCCGAATCGGTGAGCTTGAACATCAGCTTGAACAGCAGGTTCTTCGGCAGGGTCTGGATGTTGGCGATGAAGTCGCCCGCATAGAACAAGGTGCCCTTTTCGGTCTGCACCCGCACGCAGACGTCGCCAAACTTGGCGCCGTCCACGGGGATCAGCGCGACCTTGTTGCCGAGCAGCGGCTGCAGCTTCTCGAGCGGCTCGAGCTGCCCGAAGTCCTGGCCTTTCTTGCGGATGCGCTCGGCTGCGCTCGGCGCGGCATAGGTGACGGCCTCTGGAAACTGCGCGCGGCAGGGGCCGAGCCCGAGGTGGTGCAGGCCGTTGTTCTCGATCAGGGCGGCCACCGTGCCCAGCTTCGAGAAACCTTCGACATCCGCGGGCGTGATGCTCGCGGGCGGGCTCATGATCATCCACTTGCGCTCGGGCAACGCGACCGCCAGCGCGTTGGCGCTGCCGGAGCCGAACTTGTATTCCTTCACCAGCACTGGGGGGTCTTCAGCAAGGGTCGTCCAGCCGGACACCTGGGTACTCATAGATCCACCTCCTGTGGTGGGACGGGGGTGTATCACGAGCCTGCGCCTCGTGGAGCGCCTCGACCTTGAGATTGTCCCGATTCAGTACCTATGGCGTGACGGGGACCTGCTGCCGGTACTCCGGCGGCGACAGCGGGCGCACGAGATCTCCTCCCACGCGCAGCCAGAGCGTGCCGGAGTCATCCATCGCTGCCGAGAGGCTGCCGGCGTTGATCTGGTAGCGGTAGAGCTCGCCCTTGGCGGGATCATCCGTGGCGACGATCTCCAGGGGCTGCGGTGCCGGCAGGTTCTCCCGCGGAGCCGGCCCTGTCAGGAAGTAGAAGGCCTGGGCATAGGGCGGCGCTCCGGACTGGACCTGGAGCACCACCAGCCCCCCCTCGGGGATGAGCGGCTCGCCGCCCTTGTTGAGCACCGCGCCGGTGCTCGCATCGAGGAACCACACCTTCTGGACCGCGATGGCCGCCAGCTTGGTGCCGGCGGCGTAGGGCACCATCGCCGCGAGCGGGGCATTGAGCGTGGGGGGAGTCGCCCAGCGCTGCGACGTTCCACTACACCCGGCGGCCTGCGTGGAGCAGGCGAAGATCTGGGTGATGTTCCCCACGCCCGTGAAGGACAGGTACAGCTGGTTGCCATCCGGGCTGAACGCGTTCGGCGGCGCCGAGTTCGGGAGGACGCCGTTGCTGGCCACCGTCTTCATGATGTAGTTGCCCAGCTCGATTCCGCCCGTCGCCGGGTTCTGCCGGCCATAGTCCACGCGCGACACGACGATGTTCGCCTTGCCGGTGGGAGCGCTGTCGGTGGTGATGGTGGCCACCATGACGTCGTCCACCCGAGGCAAGGGCGTGTTGATGACGAAGCCCCGGGGGGGGTAGCTCCACTTGATGGAGCCGTCCACGTGGCTGATGCGGGCCACCTGGGAGGGAGAGCCGCCCGAGCCCAGGTCCGAGATGACGGCGTCTCCGTCCTGACCCACGGCCAGCAGATCCAGGGGGATGTCCACCTGGGCGGTGATCTTCAGGTTCGAGTCGATGGCCATGGCGCCCGCGCCGGGCGTCCACACCCAGCGCTTGCCCGAGACGGGGTTCTTGGGGGTGATGACAGTGCCCGAGGTGCACAGGAACGGCATGTTGACCGGGTCGACCTGGCTCCTGCCGTTCTTGTCGACCTTGAAGAGCTTGGGGATGCCGCCCTCGGCGTTGCCGCACCCGATGAAGTAGATGTAGGGCAGGGTGCCTTCGGTGACGAAGTTGTCCGGCACCAGCTGGCCGCCGCTGGGGGCTTCGACTACCTCGGCGGCCGGGAAGAAGGTGGCCGGCTGCGGCTGCGAGTCATTCTGGCGCCCGTCCGTGCACACCACGCGCGCCTTGAGCGAAAGCTGGGCGGCGATGCCGTTCGTGTACTTGATCTCGTTGGCCGCCAGATCCACCGGCACGATGCCCGGCCCGCTGTAGGGGACGCTCTTGAGGAAGGTATCCCGGTCGTAGATCGACAGGCTCTGGATCTGATCACAGCCCGTGGCGCTGACCTGCACCGTGAGCTTCTGCCCAGCCGTGTTGGGCTTGGGCACGTTCAGCGTGGCCTGCGGCGGATCCTTCGGGGGCGGCTTGGAGGACCCTCCACCGCAGGAGAGGGCCAGGATCGAGAGAGGCAGGAATACGGCACGCGACAGCGTCAGTCGGAGGGAGTCCTTCATGGGCCGGACTCTACCGCGTGCCGGCCCTTGGGATCACCGCTCCAGGATGAGGAACTCCACACGCCGGTTGAGCTCGCGCCCACGCGGCGTGAGGTTGGGGGCGATGGGCCGTGTGTCCCCGTAGCCCTCGGCCTCCAGACGCGACGCGTCGATTCCGGCCTTGGTAAGGAACGCCGCCACCGCCTGCGCTCGGTCCTTGGAGAGCTTCAGGTTGACCGCCGGGTCGCCCTGGTTGTCGGTGTGGGCCTCGATCCGCACGCGCTTGATGCCGTTGCGCACGATGGCGTCCACCACCTGCGCCAGCAGCGGGGAGTTGTCCGCGAGGACCTCGGACTTGCCGTTGCCGAAGTGGAGCTGCTGCTGGAGCTCGAGCTTGTCGCCCTTGACCTCCACCAGCTTCTTCTTGGGCTCGGGCTCCAGCTCGAAGGAGAGCGCCAGGGTGGCCCCATCGGAGAGCTGGACGCCGCGCGTCTGCGCCAGGTAGCCCTTGGCGGTGACGTTCACGATGTAGTGGCCCGGGGGCAGCTCCAGCTTCGCGGGCGCGGCGGAGTCGGAGGTGGTGAGCTCCTGGTTCTTCGGGCCCTGGAAGCTCAGCGTGGCCGCCACTGGCTTCTTCTGCGCGGTGGTGGAGACGGTGAAGACGGCCGGGCGGGCCATGGCCTCCATCGTTAGCTCCACCGTGGAGGTCTGCCCCGCCGTGAGCCTCAGGTCCTGCTCCTTGAGGAGGTAGCCGTCCTTCTGCGCGGCGAGCCGCACCGGCCCGGCCGGCAGCGGCTGCGTGAGGAAGCGCCCGGTCCCAGCCTCGGTCGCCACCGGAGGCAGCCCGGCTCCGGGCACCGTCACCAGCACGCCCGCCAGGGGCTTATGGGTCTGGGCATCCAGCACCACGCCCGACACCTGGGCCGTCTGGACCGTGGCCGCCGTCGGGGGCACCTGGACCGTCGTGGGAAGGGGAGCACCCTCCACCTTCCGCTCGCGCACCGTCTCGATGATCCGAGTCCCTCCGCGCCCGAGCAGATCCACGGCATAGGAGACGCCGAGCACCAGGTTGACGGGCGGGGTGGCCGGCACGCCCAGGCCCACCGCACGCGTGAGGCCCAGCTCGGCTCCCACGGTGAAGGTGACATCGCGCACGGCGGTGACCTTGGCGCCCAGGTTGAGTGTCTTGTAGGCCGCGCTGGCCGCGGACACGGTCTGCCCGTCCGGGGCGATCAGGCCATCGCCCTCCACGCCCAGCGGGTAGGCCAGGTTGAACTCGAGGAAGGGCGTCACTCCCGGCAGCGGCGCCTCGGCCCCGAGCGCCAGGCTCACGCGGGTGTAGCGGTTGACGTTGAGCGCGTACTCCTCGGCGGCGTTGAGCTGGGTGGAGTTCACCAGGTTGCCCGTCCCGTCCAGCACCATGCCCAGGTTGCCGTGCACGCGCAGCGGGATCTTCGGGTAGCGCTCCCGCACGTCATAGGTGGCCACCACGCGCGGCGAGAAGCCGAACACGTACTGGCTCACGTCCTGATTGCCCACGCCGGAGAAGGACAGGGCTCGCACGTCGACGCCGGCCCAGAAGCCCCGGGTCCACTGGCGCGAGGCGCGCGCTCCCACCGTAATATCCCCGAGCGCCTGGATCAGGTTGGGGGACGAGCGCGAGTTGGTGTTCGCCGAGGCGGAGTACGCGGCGAAGAACTCCAGGAAGTCCAGCGGCACATACGAGGCCGAGAAGGTGGCCGAGCTGCGCGTGTTCTGCGCGCCGACGACGGGGAAGTCGCCGCTCTTGAAGTACTCGCCCAGGACGGAGAAGCGCAGCACGCCCCTGGCTCCCGGATCCGCGCCCGCCACGCGCAGCAGCCCCACGTCTCCCACCGCGCTGGAGGTGTGGCGCAGGTTCTTCGGATCCGTCCACGCGTTGTGCAGGGTGGAGGGGCTGTGCTGCTCTCCCTCGGGCAGGAAGCGCTCCTGCGTGGAGACGATGACCGGCTCGCTCTCGGCGGTGGCTCCCTGCGCCGGCTGCTTCCCGCCAGCCGTGGGAGCCGCGAGCGCCTGTGTGGCAGGCTGCTTGTCATTCGCAGCCAGAGCGGATTTTACTGCTGCGGGTGATGCTGGGGTGGGTGGGGAATGGTGGGGGCGGGGGTAGAGCTCGTCGAGGGTCTGAGCGCGGGCAAGGCTCGCGACGAGGGTAGCCGTCAGGAGCGAGGTACGCAGAAGGCTGAGCGGCGAGAAGGTTCGCGGGGGACGCACGGCGGCGGAGTATACGCCTCGCGTCCACCCTCTCAATTCCTGGGCCACCCTGGGTGGCTGCGCGTCGTCTGCTGGTCCGCACGAGAGATCAACGGCATGATTCGGGATGCCAACATCATGAGGGCTCCGGCGGGCAACGGCCTGAGTCCATTTTCTCCTGGGGCCGAGTCTGCCCCTGTTCGTCGGGGGTTGTCTTGAGAGTCACCGTATCGCCGGAGCAGCGCGGCCGAGTCCTGGTGATCGGCGCACGGACGGCCAGTGAATCCTTGGCCTCCCGGCTCTCGGAGAGTGGCTTCCAGTGCGCCATCGCCGATGACATGGAGGGCGTGCCGCAGCTGGTGGGCAGCCTCCAGCCGGAGGTCATCCTGCTGGCCTCGGCGGCCAAGCGAGCGGCGGAGACGCTGGAGGGCCTGCGCGGCATTGCTCAGCTGCGCAACGTGCCGGTGCTGGCGGACGCGACGCGCTCGCGCTCGGCCGACCTCCTGAAGAAGCTGGCGGTGGACGGCATCATCCGCGGCGCCGAGGAGATGGTGCCCCGGCTCGAGGCGGCGCTGCGCGCGGGCCGCCTGCGCGAGACCGAGGAGCGCACCCGGCTGCGGATGGGGATGCTGCTGGAGATCACCGAGGCGGCCACCAGCTCGCTGGAGCTGGACGCCATCCTGCGCATCGCCGTGGACAAGGTGGGCCGCGTCACCGGCTCGGATCGCTGCTCGGTGGTGCTGGTGGAGGGCTCGCACGCCCGTACGGGCACGGTGGTGGCCACGCAGGAGGATCCGTCGCTGGTGCAGCTGGAGATCGAGATCTCCCGCTACCCGGAGCTGCGCCGGGCGCTGGAGACGCGCCAGCCGGTGCTGATCGAGCGCGCGGAGAATGATCCGCTGATGGCCGAGGTGCGGCCCAACATCATGGCGGTGGGCGTGCACTCGGTGCTGGTGCAGCCGCTGGTGTGCCAGGACGAGCTGCTGGGCGCGCTCTTCCTGCGGCACTCGCGCGTGGGCACCTCGTTCGGCCGGGACGAGCAGGCCTTCGCGCAAGCCGTCGCCGCGGTGCTGGCCAACTCCATCCGCAACGCGCGCCTGCACACCGCCGTCAAGCGCAAGCGCGAGGACCTGGAGCTGGCGTACGTGGAGCGCTACCGCGAGCTCTCGGACGCCAACCGCCGCCTCAAGGAGCTCAACCGGCTCAAGGACGAGATCATCGCGGTGTGCAGCCATGACTTGCGCGCCCCGCTGCAGGTGCTGCTGGGCCACGGGCGGCTGCTGCTGGAGAGCCAGATCACCGCGGACCAGAAGATGTCCGTGGAGGCGATGATCCGCCAGGGCCGGAAGATCCTCGGGCTGGTCGAGTCGCTGCTGGAGAAGGGCAAGGGCGAGGCGGCGCGGCTGTCCATCGAGCCGCGCAAGCTGGACGTGGCCCACCTCTGCAAGGAGAGCACCACCGAGCTGAACATCCTGGCCGCGCAGCGGGGAATCACCCTGCGCGCCGAGCCCTCCGAGAGCCTGATGCTCATCGGTGACGAGGTGAAGCTGCACGAGGTGCTGCAGAACCTCATCACCAACGCCATCCAGCACGCGAAGGACAAGGGCAACGTGACGGTGCGCGCGGTGCGGCTGACGCGGCCGGACGGGGACGCGGTGAAGATCACCGTGCAGGACGACGGGCCGGGCATCCCTCCGGACGAGGTGCACCTGGTGTTTGATCGCTACCGCCATGGGCCCAAGGGCACGGGGCTGGGGCTGGCCATCTGCAAGGAGTTCGTCGAGCTGCACGGCGGAGAGATCTGGGCGGAGAACGCGCCGGAGGGCGGCTGCATCTTCGTCTTCACGCTGCCCATGGCCCAGGAGGCGCCTCGCAAGTCGCAGACGCCGGTGCCCATCGAGCCGCAGCAGCCGCGCGTGCTGGTGGTGGAGGACGAGGCGGAGATCGCCGCGGTGCTCGCCGAGGTGCTGCGCTCGCGCTACCGCGTGGAGGTGGCCCGAGATGGGCAGGAGGGCGTGGCCAAGGCGCGCAACCTGCGGCCGGATCTGGTGGTGATGGACGTGTTCCTGCCCAAGCTGGACGGCCTGGAGGCCACGGTGGCGCTCAAGTCCTCCACGGACACGGCGCACATCCCGGTCATCCTCCTGTCGGCGCACCAGGGCGTGGCGGAGAAGGTCCGCGCGCTCAACCTGGGCGCCGTGGACTACATGAGCAAGCCCTTCAACGCGATGGAGCTGCTCAACCGCACCGAGCGCGCCCTCAAGACGCCCTCGGCCTCGGCGGAGACCGAGCGGGCTGGCGCCTCGGTGGCGGTGCGCATGGGGAGCGATCCGGGCACCAACCTGTACGACAAGCGCGGCCTGCTGACGAAGCTGGAGGTGGAGGTCTCCAAGAGCCGCCGCTACCACCGGCACATGTGCGTGGCGGTGCTGCGGCCCGAGCGGCCTCTGCCGGACATGCCCCGGGGCGCCCCGGACGTGCTGCGCAAGCAGCTGCGGGGCCCGGACGCCGTGGCCCACATGGGCTCGGGCGTGTTCGCCATCATGCTGCCCGAGTGCGACGTGGGCGGAGCGCGGACCGTGCTCCAGCGCCTGCTGCCGGAGATGCAGACCGCCACGGGCATCGCCTACCAGCAGGCGGTGGCGGACGTGAGCCAGGACAGCGATCCGGTGGATCGGATTCTGGACAAGCTCGGCGCTCCCATCACCAGCATGAGCTGACGGCCTGTGCGGCGGACGCGCAGGCGTTAGAATGAGAGCCCGCGTGCGCTCCCTTCGTGCCATCCGAGCCGTGCCGCTGCTCCTGCTGGCGGGCCTGTCCGCGGCCGCCGCGCCGCCCAAGCGCGTCAAGGTGGACCGCGAGGCCATGCGCGAGGCCATCGACGCGGGGCAGGAGCCGGAGGAGTTCGCCTCGCCGGCCAGCTACTCGCACTTCCTCCAGGCCCAGCTCCTGGAGATCTCGGGCGCTCACCGGGCGGCGGTGGATGAGCTGCGCATGGCGCTCGCCACGGACGAGGGCAACCCCTACCTCCTCACCCAGCTGGGCCAGGAGTACGCCCGCCTGGGAGAGCTCCCCAAGGCCGAGGCCGAGCTGCGCAAGGCGGTGGAGCTGTCGCCCCAGTACTACCCGGCCCATGTGATGATCGGCCGGGTGCTGATGGAGGAGGGGCACTACCCGAAGGCGAAGCTGCAGCTGCGCCGGGCGGTGACGCTCAAGCCCCGTGAGCCCGAGGCGTACCTCGTGCTGGCTCAGCTCCACCTGGAGATGAAGCAGCCGGAGGAGGCGGTGAAGGTGGTGGAGGAGCTAGCCGTGGCGCTCCCGGGCGAGGCCTCCGGTTACCGCCGCCTGGGGCTGGCGCTGGCCGAGCGCGGGGACAAGAGCCGCGCGGAGAAGCTGCTCGCCCACGCCGTCGAGCGGGATCCGGCGGACGTGGAGGTGTGGACGACGCTGGCCCGGCTGTACGAGGGCAGCGGGCGCTCCGCCCAAGCCGAGGAAGCCCTGGCTCGCGCGCTGGAGCATGACCCGGACAACCGCGAGGTGCTGCTGTCCGCGGGGCGCATTGCCCTCAAGCAGGGCTCCGCCACCCGGGCGCGGGCGTACTTCGATCGCTTGCTGTCGATCTCGAATGATCCCGAGCTGACGGTGCGCGTGGCCTTCGCCTTCCTGGCCTCACGGGAGATCTCCGCCGCGGCGGAGGTGCTGGACACGGCCCGCAAGGGCAAGCTGATGGAGCCCCGCATCTCCTATTACGCGGGGCTGGTGCACGAGCGGCAGCGCCAGTTCGCCGAGGCCGCGGCCGCCTATGCCGAGGTGCCCGAGTCCTCCGAGCTCTTCGACGAGGTGCGCGCCCGCCGCGCCGGGGCGCTCTCCCGGGTGGGGCAGCATGCCCAGGCGATCGCGCTCTATGAGGCCTCCACGAAGGAGGCTCCAGACGATGTGACCCTGCGGGTGCAGTACGCCCGGGCGCTCGAGCGGGGAGGCTCCGCGGACAAGGCCGAGGCCGTGCTCAAGGAGGCGCTGGCGCGCAACCCCGCCGCCGAGCTGTATACGGCACTCGCCGCCACCCAGCACCGCCGGGGGCGTCCGGCGGAGGCCGTGGCGCTGCTCAGTGAGGCCGTCTCCCGGCACCCTCGGGACGAGGCCCTCCTGTACGCGCTGGCCACCGCCTACGACTGGCAGGGGGACGCGGACAAGGCCGTGGCGCAGATGCGCGCGGTGCTGGCGCTCCGCGCGGACAACGCCTCGGCCATGAACTTCATCGGCTACCTGCTCGCCCAGAAGTGCAAGGATCTCCCCGAGGCCGAGCGCCTGGTGCTGCGCGCGCTGGAGCTACAGCCGGATACCGGCTCCTTCCTCGATTCGCTCGGCTGGGTGTACTTCCAGCGCGGGGAGTACCAGCGCGCGGTGGAGGCGCTGGAGCGGGCCTCGCAGCTCGAGCCGGACGAGCCCGTCATCCTGGAACACCTGGGAGAGGCCTACCGGGAGGCCTCTCGCCGCTCGGACGCGGTGTCCGCCTGGCGCCGAGCCATCGAGGTCCTGACGCTGGACCCGGAGGCCGCCGATCCCCCCCTGCAGCGGCTGCAACTGGAGCAGAAGCTGAAGATGCTGTCCTCGGAGGCTGCGGGCCGCTAAGTTCCCGGCCCCATATGGCGCGCCACGACGAGGGCTTCTTCACCGCGAAGGACCACCTCCGGCTCTTCTGGACGTTGGATCTCCCCGAGGCCGCGCCGCGGGCCCATGTGGCGCTCGTGCACGGCTATGCGGACCACATTGGCCGCTACCGCCCCGTCACCGAGGCGCTGGTGGCCGAGGGCTTCGCCGTCCACGGCTTTGACTACCGGGGCCACGGCCGGGCGGACGGACGCCGGGGGTTCTGCGACAAGTGGCCGGACTACCTGGACGATCTGGCCCTCTTCTGGGAGCGGGTCCGCAAGGCCGCCGGCGGGCAGAAGGCCTTCATGCTCGGCCACAGCCACGGCGGGCTGATGGCGGCCGCCCTGGTGGCGCGCGGCGGGCTGGAGGGCATCGCCGGGCTGGTGCTGTCAGCCCCGTACTTCAAGCTGGCCATCGTTCCTCCCGCCTCGAAGCTCTTCGCGGCGCGCATCGTGGGCAAGGTGGTGCCGTGGCTGCCCATCCAGAACGAGCTCAAGCCCGAGCACCTCACGCGGGACATGGCCATCGTCCGCGCCACCGCCGAGGACCCGCTCTACATCCGCACCGTCACCCCGCGCTGGTTCGTCGAGTCCACCCGCGCCCAGGCCGAGGCCGCGGCTCAGGCCGTTCGGGTGACAGCACCCATTTTCATCCTTTGTGGATCAAACGATGGCGTGGCCGCGCCGGCGGCGGCACGGTCCTTCTTCGAGACGGTCGGCTCCACGGACAAGAAGTTCAAGGAGTATCCCGGCATGTTGCACGAGCCCCTGAACGAGCTGGGGCGCGAGGAAGTGTTCCGGGATATCTCCGGCTGGATCTCCGCCCATCTCTGACATAATCAAGGCGCGGTCTTCAGCGACTGGCGCTTCCGAGGTTCACCGCATGGCACAGGGCGAAACGGGCATCATCGGCAAGGGCATCGTCATCAAGGGCAGCCTCACCGGCGGGGGAGATCTCGTCATCGAGGGGCGGGTGGAGGGGCAGATCGCCCTCAAGAACCACCTCACCATCGAGAGCACGGGCAAGGTCCAGGCGGACATCCGCGCCGAGGAGCTCACCATCAACGGCGAGGCCAGCGGCAACATCGACGCCTCGGCCCGGGTGTCCATCAACGCCTCGGCCAAGGTGGCCGGTGACATCAAGGCCCCGCGCGTCATCATCGAGGATGGAGCGGTGTTCAACGGCTCCATCGAGATGGAAGTGAAGCTGCCGGACGACATCTAGCAAGTCCCGGCCACTTCGGGACGAAGAAGCACAACCCTTCGGAGGGGTGCAACACTCATGGCGAACACGGTCATTGGTTCGAGCATCGTCATCGACGGGGAGATCTCCGGTGACGAGGATCTGGTCATCCAGGGCACGGTGAAGGGGAAGATCTCCCTCAAGGAAAGCCTCTTCGTCGAGGGCAGCGGCGTCGTCGAGGCGGACATCGAGACGCAGAATGTGGAGATCGCCGGCCGGGTGACGGGCAACATCGTCGCCAGCGACAAGGTCGAGCTCAAGCAGGACTGCCGCGTGGTGGGCGACATCAAGGCCCCGCGCATCCTCATCGCCGACGGAGCCTCCTTCAAGGGCAACGTCGACATGGATCAGAAGGAGCGATGACGCGTGGCCCTCGCGAAAGAGACGGCCGGCACAACCGGCAATAACACGGTGGTGGGCCCGTCCATCCTCATCAGCGGCAAGCTGACGGGGGACGAGGACCTCACGGTCCGTGGCCGCGTGGAGGGCGAGCTGACGCTCAGCAAGACCCTCATCGTGGAGACCACGGGCGTGGTGAAGGCGAACGTGGCGGTGCGCAACGCCATCGTCAGCGGCGTGGTGGTGGGCAACATCAACGCCACCGAGAGCGTGGAGCTCACCCGCGAGGGCCGCATGGTGGGCGACATCCGCGCCCCGCGCGTCATCATCGTGGACGGCGCCAGCTTCCGCGGCCGCGTGGACATGGGCGAGGTAGAGCCGGGCCGCGTGCCCGCTTCGCGTCCGGTGGTGGCGCGGCCCACGGTGCGCCCGGGTACGGCGCCGGCGCGTCCCATGCCTCCGGCTCGGCCTGTCATGGGGGGACGGCCCGTTGCGCCGCCTCCGCCGGCTGCCAGGCCGGCGGCCAAGCCGGTGCCTCCTCCTCCGCCTCCTCCGGCTGCCGCTGGGGCTGCCGGGGCCACGGGAGGCGCCGCGGCCGCTGGGACCGCGGGCAAGGGAGAGCCCACCGCGCCAGTTCCGCCCGTCGTTGGCGCTGGCGCCAAGAAGAAGGTCGTGGTGAAAAAGAAGGCCCGCTAGAGCGGGCGGCTTTCGCCGTGCCGGCACGGTGACGTGCGACGGCACGGCGCCGGGCCGAGCCAGGGGAGCCGATGGACGCCGAGAACAGGGTCGACGGAGAGGATGGGAAGCCGGACACCGCGGGGGAGTCATCCTCCGCGCCGGCCCAGGGCGAGGGCGTGTCTCCGAATCCGGAGCCACGAGCCGAAGGGCCTACGGGGCAGGCCATCCTGCTGGGCGCGGGAGAGTCCATGCCCGGGACACCCACTGAAGAGCCGGAGCCGGAGCCGTCCGAGGCCGCTCCCGAGGTGCCAGTGCGGCCGCTGACGGGCGAGACGAGCCTGTCCGCCATTGCGCTGGATCAGGTGGAGGAGGATGCCACCTTCCGGATCCGCCCCGAGGGGGAGATCTCCAAGCTGGCCACGGATGTCGCGCGGCTGGGCCAGCTCTTCCCGGTGGACGTCCGCCCCAGCGGACCGAACCGCTACCAGATCATCTGCGGCTTCCGGCGGGTCGCGGCGCTGCGCTTCCTCAAGCGGGATCGCGTGCAGGCGCGCATCCACACGTCGCTGTCGGACGAGGATGCGCTGCTGCTGGCGCTGGCGGCGGCCATCCACGCCAGCCCGGTGGATCGCGAGCAGCTCGAGGCCACGCGCGCCCAGCTCGAGGCGCAAGGGCGCCTGAGCGCCGCCACGCGCGACATGCTGGAGAAGGCACTGGCCACGGACGACGAGCTCGCTCCCGAGTCGACGGAGGAGGAGGTCGACGCGGACGAGCTGGCCGCGGACGCGGCGCAGCGGCTGGGGGCGCTCAACCAGGATCTCTCGTTGCTGGCGGACGTGTTCACCTCGCTGGATGAGTCCCGCCGGGCGGAGCTGCTCATGCAGCTGCGGTACTCGGCGGAGCTGGTGGCGTACCTGGAGGGCTTGTAGATGAACAGCGCGCTGGCTCGAGACCGGTCGCGGCTCTTGGAGCTGCTCACCGAGCGCTCCTTCGAGCAGCGCAAGGTGGTGCTCTCCTCGGGCAAGGAGTCGGACTTCTACATCGACTGCAAGCGCACGGCGCTGCTGGCCGAGGGACACTTCCTGATCGGCCGGCTGCTGCTGGACGCGATCATCCGCGAGGCCCCGCTGGCGGTGGGCGTGGGCGGGCTGACGCTGGGTGCGGATCCGATCGCCTCGGCGGTGAGCCTCACCAGCTACCTGGCGGGCACTCCGGTGGAGGCCTTCATCGTCCGCAAGGAGCCCAAGGGGCACGGCACGGGCCAGTGGATCGAGGGCCTGTCCGCGCTCGGGCTGAATGCGCCCGTGGCCATCGTCGAGGACGTGGTGACGACGGGGGCCTCCACGCTGAAGGCCATCGAGCGGGCGCAGTCCGAGGGGCTGAAGGTGCTCGGAGCGTTCGCGCTGGTGGACCGGCTCGAGGGCGGGCGCGAGGCGGTCGAGGCCGCTGGCTACCGGCTCTTCACGCTCTTCAACCGCAAGGACTTCATTCCGTGAAGCAGGGGCTTCGTGTCGCGGCGCTGCTGGGGGTGCTCTCAGGCTGCACCACCACTCCTCCCACCATTGGGGATCCGGCGCCGCAGCTGGCCGATCGCCGGGCCGAGCAGGAGTATCAGGAACTCTTCGACCAGTACTCCGATCGAGGAGAGGTCTACGACGGCTTCGACACGCGCATGTTCGCCGCGGCGACGTTCCAGACGATGCGCTTCCGCGAGGCGCGGGTGAAGCGCCTGGCGGAGTTCCAGTACCTGCCGAAGCCGCGCGTGGAGGAGTTGCTGGCGAAGGAGCGCGCCGACGAGGCGCAGTACAACGAGTTCTTCCTGGGCGTCCACGTCAACGACTACCGCTTCGAGGACTTCTCGTATCGCAACTCCATCTGGAGGATCGTCATGGTGACGCCCTCGGTGGAGGTGGAGCCGGTGAGCATCGAGCGCATTGGCCGGGCGGACCTGAACATGCGCGCCACGTACCCGTACCTGGGGGTGTTCTGGGTGGCCTACCGGGTGCGCTTCCCGAAGCGGCTCCCGGACGGGACGCCAGTCATCCCGGACAGCGCCTCGTACGTGCACCTGCGGATCGCCTCCACGCTCGGCCACACCGAGCTGCGGGTGCACGCGCGCTGAAGGGGCTCACGTCTCCTCGGTCCGGCGCAGCCACTTCTCCGTGGTCTGCATCGTCGGGCCGGCCTGGAGCCGATCCAGCAGCTCTCCCGCCGAGGGGCTCACGGCGAAGGGGCGCTCGTGGGCCTCGGGGATGAAGCCGTCCTCCACGCCCCGGCGAAGCATGGCGATCAGCGGCTGGAAGTAGCCCCCCACGTCCAGCAGCCCGATGGGCTTGCTGTGCAGGCCGAGCTGCCCCCAGGTGATGATCTCGAACAGCTCGTCGAAAGTACCGAAGCCACCCGGCAGGGCCACGAAGGCATCCGCGCGCCTGGCCATGAGCGCCTTGCGCTCGTGCATCGAGTTCACCAGGTGCAGCTCGTGCAGGCCCTGGTGGCCAATCTCGCGCTGCTGCAGGGAGAGGGGGAGCACTCCCACCGCCCGGCCGCCCGCGGAGAGCACGGCGTCCGCGATGGCTCCCATGAGGCCCACGCTGGCACCTCCGTAGATCAGCGTGAGCTTGCGGCGCGCCAGCTCCTCTCCGAGCGACTGGGCCCCGGCGAGGAACTCGGGCCGGGCTCCGGGCCGAGAGCCACAGAAGACGCACACCGTCCGCAGGTCCATGTCAGAAACCCCACCGCCGTTCCGGGTGCGCGGCGAACAGCGCCACCACCGCGGTGATGAAGAGAATCAAGGGGAGCGCCTTCGCGTACACCGGACGTCCCATCCGCAGGGCCGCGCCGCAGGGCAGGCCGAAGAGGAAGCCTCCCAGGTGTCCCGCCCAGCTCACGCCGGGCAGCAAGCTGATGACCACCACCTGTACCAGCCAGGTGCCCAACTGCCGCCGGCCCTGCTCGGTGGCAATGGGGAGCATGGCCCCCGCCCAGCCGAGGATCATCCCCGAGGCGCCCACCATGGGCCGATCGAAGTCGAAGAAGAGAGAGAAGGCGGACGCGCCCAGGGCCGTGACGACGGAGAGGCCCAGGAAGCGCCAGCTCCCGATGGCCCGCTCCAGCATGAAGCCCAGCGTCCACACCACCGACATGTTGAAGAGGATGTGGATCAGGTTGCCGTGCTCGAAGACGCAGCTCAGCATCCGCCAGTACTCGCCTTGCTGCACGAGCGGCCCGTAGAGCGCGAGCGGATTGCCCCCTTGCGCCAGCGCGAGGGCGTCCGGCTTCGAGGAGAGCAGCGGCAACAGGTGGCCGTGGCCCAGCACGTACATCACCACCGAGCCCGCGATGATGGCGGTGCACACCGGCGTCCAGCGCAGCCCGGGCGGACGGGCAGGGGGCTGCTGCTCGGGTGGGGTTTCTCCCGAGGACGGATCTTCGAGGATGCGGGGCGAGCGCGCCATGGGACGTCAGATCTCCCGGGAGACGACGGTGTCACGCTTCCAGTGGTGCTCGTCGGTGTTGGGGTAGTCGAGCGTGAAGTGCAGGCCGCGGCTCTCCTTGCGGCGGCTGGCGCAGTCGACGATCAGGTGGGCCACATCGGCGATGTTGCGCAGCTCGATCACGTCCCGAGTCACCTTGAAGCGCCAGTAGTAGTCACGGATCTCCTCGCGCAGCAGATCCAACCGGCGCCGCGCCCGCATCAGCCGCTTGTCCGTGCGGACGATGCCCACGTAGTTCCACATCAGGCGGCGGATCTCGTCCCAGTTGTGGGTGACGACCACGCTCTCGTCCGAGTCCACCGCGCTGCCGGGATCCCACTCGGGGGGCTCCTGCTGGAGCGACGCGAGCGCGCGCACCTCCTCGGCGGTGACGTGGGCGGCGCGGTGCCCGAAGACGAGCCCCTCCAGCAGCGAGTTGGAGGCCAGCCGGTTGGCCCCGTGCAGGCCGGTGTGGGCCACCTCGCCAATGGCGTAGAGCCCCGCCACCGAGGTGCGGCCGGACAGATCCGTCACCACGCCGCCGCACATGTAGTGGGCCGCGGGCACCACCGGGATGGGCTGCACCGCCATGTCGATGTTGAACGCCTTGCAGGTGGCGTAGATGTTGGGGAAGCGCTCGGTGAGGAAGGCGCGGCCCAGGTGCGTCATGTCCAGGAAGACGCAGTCATCACCGGTGCGCTTGAGCTCCGCGTCGATGGCGCGGGCCACCACGTCGCGCGGCGCCAGCGCCCCGAGGGAGTGGTAGCGCTCCATGAAGGTCTGCCCGTTGCGCAGCCGCAGCTTGCCGCCCTCGCCGCGCAGGGCCTCGCTGATCAGGAAGCTCTTGGCCTCCGGGTGGTACAGGCAGGTGGGGTGGAACTGGTAGAACTCCATGTTGGCGATCTGTGCGCCCGCCCGGTACGCCATCGCCACCCCGTCCCCCGTCGCCACGTCCGGGTTCGAGGTGTAGAGGTACACCTTGCCCGCGCCGCCCGTGGCCAGCACCGTCACCCTGCCCAGGAACATCTCGATGTGGCCGCTCTCGGTGAGGGCGTAGGTGCCCAGGCACCGGCTGGCACGGCCCGGGCTGGGGCGTTGGTTGAGGATGAGATCGATCGCCGCCGTGTTCTGGAAGAAGGTGATGTTCTTCTGCGCGTCACACGCGGCCAGCAGCGCCCGCTGCACCTCTCGGCCGGTGATGTCCCCCGCGTGGACGATGCGCCGGGCCGAGTGGCCTCCCTCGCGCGTCAGATCGAACTCGCCCGAGGCGCCCCGGTTGAACTCCGCGCCCAGCGAGACGAGCTCCCGGACGCGCTCGGGGCCCTCTCGCACCGTCACCTCCACCGCGTCCGGGTGGCAGATGCCGGCGCCGGCCACCAGGGTGTCCTGGACGTGGGCCTCGAAGGAATCCGTGGGCTCCAGCACGCTGGCGATGCCGCCCTGGGCGTACTGAGTGTTGCCCTCGTACCGCTCCCGCTTGGTGAGCACGGCGACGGAGCCATGCCGTGCTGCTTGGAGGGCGAACGAGAGGCCGGCCACGCCGCCACCCAGGACGAGGAAATCGAAGCGCAGGGGCATGGAGGACAGCCTTAATGGCTGTAAGTGCTGGAAACAAGGCGTTTTCTTGAGGACTTTCGAGCACCCGTCTAAGGTTTGGGGGCCATGCGCCTTGGCCTCGCCCTCCTGACAGCCGTGCTGATGGTCCCCCTGGGGGCCGCTGCCTCCGAGGGCATCTACCGCTACGTCGAGAAGGACGGGACGATCGTCTACACGAACGTGCCTCCGGGAGGCGGCAAGAAGGCCAAGAAGCTCAAGGGCACCTTCACCCAGACGCAGGCCCCCGAGGCGCCGGTGCGTGGCCGCGCCAGCGCGCCGCCGGACCTGGAGCCCCACATCGTCACGGCCTCCAAGCGCTACCGGATCCCCGCCTCGCTGGTGCGCGCCATCATGAATGTGGAGAGCAACTTTGACTCGAACGCCGTGTCCCCCAAGGGCGCGTGTGGGCTGATGCAGCTCATGCCCCAGACGGCGACGGAGATGTACGTGAAGGACATCTTCGACGAGAAGGAGAACATCGAAGGGGGAGTGCGCTACCTGCGGGTGCTCGCCAACCAGTTCGAAGGGGACATGGTGAAGATGATCGCCGCGTACAACGCCGGACCGGACGCGGTGCGCAAGGCTGGAGGGAGCGTGCCTCCGTTCGAGGAGACGCAGGAGTACGTGCGCAAGGTCCTCCAGCTCTACTACCACTACAAAGAGCGCGAGCGGCTCGCCCAGAACGAGCGCCGCGAAGCAACCAACGATGGCGACGACGCGAGCGCCGGGGCGGGAGCCGAGCCCCGCTGACGACGAGTTCCTGCAACACCTCTACCGGGGCGGGGAGCTGCTGGCCGCGGGCAAGGTGATCGAGGCCAAGGACTTCCTCGAGCGCGCCCACAAGCTGCAGCCGAAGAACGAGAAGGGACAGAACCTGCTTGGGCTGGCGTACTTCAAGCTGGGGCTGTTCGATCGCGCCGCCGAGCTGTACGAGATGCTGGTGCGCGACAACCCGGTGGACCCCACGCTGCGGGTCAACCTGGGGCTGGTGTACCTGAAGACGAACGCGCTGCAGCGCGCGGTGCGCGAGTTCGAGGTGGCGGTGGATCTGGCCCCGGACCATCAGAAGGCGCACAACTACCTGGGGTTGGCGCTGGCGCAGCAAGGCGAGTACGGCCGGGCGCGCGAGCACTTCCTGCGGGCCGGCAGTGACGCCATGGCGGAGAAGATGGGCCGCGCCATCGCGGGCGAGGGCTTCAGCCGGCCAGCGCCCGTGCAGCCGGCCAAGGCACGGGGCTTCTCGGAGATCGAAGGCGCCGAGGTGGTGCGCGAGCACGGCGGTGTCCCGGTGCCGGAGACGCCTCCGGCCTCGAATGCGGATCTGGAGATCGAGGTGGTGGAGGAGTCGTCCATGGAGCAGGCCGCGCCGGAGCCGCCAGCGCCTCCGTCCGAGCAGGCCGCCGAGGCTCCCGCCGAGCCCGTGGCCATGGCTCCGCGCCCGCCGCCTCCGGCTCCCGCCGAGGATGACTGGGGGGCGCAGTTCGGGTTCGATGAGTCCGGGCACCCTGTCGAGGAGCAGGCTTCGGCCGAGGCTTCGCAGCCAGCGGAGCCCGAGCCCTCGATGGAGGCTCCCGAGGCGCCAGCGTACTTCCCCGAGAGTGAGCTCTCCGGCTCCGAAGGCCCGGTGGTGGCCACCTCGAATGCCTCGGTGCAGGCCTCGTACGTGCCCAGCGCCGAGGAGCAGGCGCCGGAGATTCCCATGGCTGAGATCTCCGAGGCGCCTCCGGCCGCCGAGCCGAGCATGCCCGTGCTATCGGTGGAGGAGGTCTCCGAGGATGGGATGCCGGTGCTGACCGCCGAGCCCGAGAACCCGGAGGACCTGGCCTCCATCGCGCAGCACGAGGAGCCGGCGCAGGAGACGCAGATGTTCGCCGCCCCTGTGGTTTCGCCTGAAGCCGACATTGAGGTCGCCTTCGCCGAAGCCCCCGTTGCTCCGCCGAGCCCTGAGCCCGAGGCCGCGCCGGAGGTGGCTCCCGTCGCGGTGGAAGCGCAGCCGATGGAGCTCCCAGCCGCCAGCACGGCCGAGCCCGGCCCAGTGCCAGTACCCCAGGCCCCTGTCTCGGGGCTCGCTGGAGAGGGATCATGGCGGGGAGGGGGAGTGCCGCTCCTGGGGGAGCTTGCCAGCACGATGGACCTCGGAGGCGCCAGCACCGAGAGCCCGTTCACGGTGGGAGCCAGCGGCTTCTCGGCGCGGGTGGAGGGCGAGTTGCTCACCCGGCTGGATGGGCTGGTGGCCTTCACGGGGCAGATCGCCTTCACGCCGGAGATGAAGCGCTTCCGAGGCCGCACCACGGACAAGCCCTTTGGAGAGGGCTCGGCGCGGGTGGTGCGAGCCACGGGCCGCGGCGTGCTCTTCATCGAGCCGGCCGGGCAGCACACCTTCCAGGCGGTGGACCTGGGCGACGAGTCCGCCTACTTCCGCGACGAGTGCGTGTTCGCCTTCGAGGAGCCGGTGATGTTCGAGAACGGCCGGGTGCCCTCGGAGGTGGCGCCGGACCTGGACCTGGTGCACCTGCGAGGCAACGGGAAGGTGCTGTTGAACCTGGCGGGCCCGCTGCGCTCGGTGCGAGTGACGATGGACGCGCCGGTGACGGTGCCGTTGACGCACCTGGTGGGCTGGCAGGGCAACCTGACGCCCCGAGTCGTCTCCCTGCTGCAGGCGCCGGGAGGTGAAGTCCTCAAGACAGCTGCGGAGCTGAGCGGCGAAGGATTTGCCCTCATCTGCCTCCCAGTCCGCTAGAAGGGGGGCGCATGGACCGAGCCACCAGGAAGAAGCTCAAGCGGGAGGAGCGGGCGAGGCGCCGGGCTGGGCGCAAGCCGAGCGTCCTCGTCCAGGAGTTCTGGAACCTGCCCAACATGCTGACGTTGGGGCGGATCCTGCTGATCCCGATCTTCGTCTGGTTCACGTACGACGCGGATCCGTTCTACTCGCTGATGGCGGGAGTGGTGTTCGCGGTGGCCTCCATCACGGACGTGGTGGACGGGTACCTGGCGCGCAAGTGGAACCTGATCACGGTGGTGGGCAAGTTCATGGACCCGCTGGCCGACAAGCTCATCGTCATGGCGGCGCTGGTGATGATGGTGCGGCTGGGGCGGATTGCGGCGTGGGTGGTGATCGTGCTGCTGGCGCGGGAGCTGATCGTCAGCGGCCTGCGGACCATCGCGGCGAGCGAGGGCATGGTCATCGCGGCGGGGCAGGAGGGCAAGTGGAAGACGAGCTTGCAGTTGGTGGGAGTGATTTCACTCTGTGTCCACTACGTGCACCCGTTGGACTTGGGGTTCCAGGTGGTGACGGTGGACTACAACAAGGTGGGGAAGGTGTTGGTGTACTTGTCGGGAGCGTTCTCGGTGTGGAGCGCGGTGGTGTACTTCCGAGCGTTCCTCGCCATGCTGGCCAGGCGGGGTGGCGGAACGGACGCACAGAACGCTTGACGGGCTTGGAGCAGGTGGGTATATCCGCCCTCGCTTCGACGGCGCGGAGTGCAGCGGCGGCGAGGTGACAGACGCGGGAATAGCTCAGCGGTAGAGCATCGCCTTGCCAAGGCGAGGGTCGAGGGTTCAAATCCCTTTTCCCGCTCCAATTTGAGAAGTCCAAGCGGCCGGAATCCTTCAACAAAGGGTTCCGGCCGCGGGCATTTCAGGCTTCATGTGTCCCGTATGTGTCCCTGGTGGGGCTCGGCGTATCGAGCATGTGCACGGCGTCCCGCTTCACGTCCGGGCTCAGGTGCGCGTAGCGCATCGTCATGTCGATGGTGGCGTGGCCGAGCAGCTCCTGGACGGCCTTGAGCGCCACTCCGCGCATGACGAGGTGGGACGCGAAGCTGTGCCGGAGATCGTGCCACCCGAGCCGCTGGGCGATGCCGTTCATGGAAGATGGAGGGGCATGCGGAGCTTTGTGACCTTCAACGTCGAACGCAGCGGAGAGCAGGCCAGGGCTCGATCTCTCGCATGGGCGCATCAGGAGTGGGCGCTCAGAACCGGCCGCCGCGCCCGTGCCCAGATACTCACCGAGGATGGACTGGTGCACGGCTTTGCAGCCTCCTCTGCTGGAGCGGTTGGCCGTCACACTTCGTCTCTGTGGGATCCAACTCCATCGAGGGCTGGGGTCACCCGTCGATCCCACTCCTCGTACCGCCGCCTGGCTGGCAGGCGGCAAGGAGACGAGAGATGAAAAAGAACGCAGCGGACAAGGATCAGGCGAAGGGGAAGAAACCCTTCTTCGCACGCTTCCTGGAGGCGCAGGAGCTCGAGCAGGCGTCGGGTGGCCTCAGCCTTCAGACCAAGAAGTACCCGTCGGACTCGGACGTGTTCGTCACCCTGAAGTACCCCTCGGATGGGGACGAGGCCGTCACCCTGAAGTACCCCTCGGATGGGGATGACGACGTCTGCAAGTAACGGCCCGTAGCCCTACTGTGGGTCCTTCTTCGTCATGCTCCCCGCACGCGACATCGTCCTGCTCCTCACCCACAGCGGTGACCATTACACGGTCGACCGAGTCGCGCAGGAACTGTCGCGGCGGGGGGCCTGTGCCCTGCGCATCGACACGGATGGCTTCCCGGCCGAGCTGGAGCTGACCACGGAAGTAGCCCCCGAGAGGTCCGCGGTCACGCTCCGTATCGCCGGCCACGAGATTCGTGGGAGCGAGGTTCAGTCCGTGTGGCTGCGTCGGCTGGTGCCCTCCAGGCTCGAGGAGAACCTGGAGCCTTCCTGGCGCGAAGGCTGTCTGCGGGAGTCACGGGCGGCGCTCGACGGCTTTCTCGATGGACTGCGGGCGGCGGGGTGCCGCTTCGTCAACCCGCTCGAAGCCGGGCAGGCCGCCGCCGGTAAGCTGCGCCAGCTTCGCCTGGCTCGCTCGCTGGGACTGGAGGTGCCGCGCACCCTTGTGACCAATGACGCGGCACGAGTGCGCTCCTTCTTCGAACAGCTCCAGGGCCGGATGGTGGCCAAGATGCTGACGCCCTTGAGCCAATCCATGGACGGGGGACAGCCCTTCGTGTTCACGAGCGCGATCGGCCCCGAGCACCTGGAGGATCTCGAAGGGCTGCGCCTCAGCCCCATGGTGTTCCAGGAGCGCATCGACAAGGCCCGCGAGCTACGAGTGGCGATCGTGGGCAGGCGCTGCTTCGTGGGCGCCATGGAGGCTTCGCGCTCCGAGGCGGGCCGGGTGGACTGGAGACAGGCCAGCCCTCGGGAATGTCCCTGGAGGCACGGCGAGCTGCCGGCGGAGGTGGCTCACCGCCTGACACGCCTGGTGGCAGAGCTAGGGCTCGTGTACGGCGCCGCGGATCTCATCGTCACACCGGACGGACGGCACCTCTTCCTCGAGGTGAACCCCGGGGGCGAGTGGGGGATGCTCGAGCGTGAGCTCGGCTTGCCCATCGCCGCGGCTCTGGCCGAGGCACTCCTCGTCGAGGACCGCCCCTCCCGACAGCCCGCTCAGGAGAGCCTATGACCATCCTCATCGTGACCCGCTCCGGCGACAGTGAGGCGCCCGTTGCGGTGACGCGTGCCTTGGAAGCGCGCGGCGAGCGGAGCTACCGGTTCGACACGGATCTGTTCCCCACCGAGCTTCGGCTCGTGCTCGACGAGCGCGGAGGCGGGAGGCTCTCAGGGCCTGCGGGCGTACTCGAACTGGAGGAGATCTCAGCCGTCTGGTACCGCCGCAGCGCGATGGGAGCCCGTATCCCCCGGGAGCTCGAGCCGCAGCTCCGCCAGCCCTCGGTGGAAGAGAGCCGGCGTCTGGTGTTCGGGATGCTGGCGGCGCTCGGGGTCTTCCAACTGGACGCGCTCGAGCAGATCCGGCGCGCGGAGCACAAGCCGCTGCAGCTCGAACTGGCACGCTCCCTGGGACTGGAGGTCCCCCGGACGCTGATGACCAATGATCCGGAGGCCGTGCGCGCCTTCGCTGAGAGCTGTCCCGGTGGCGTGGTGACGAAGATGATGTCTTCGTTCGCCGTCTACGATGAGCGAGGCCATGAGCAGGTGGTGTTCACCACGCCCCTGAGCGCGCGAGACCTGGAGAATCTGGAGGGCTTGGAGCTGTGTCCGATGACCTTCCAGGAACGCCTCGACAAGGCCGTGGAGCTGAGGGTGACGGTGGTCGGAGAGCAGGTGATGGCGGCGGCCATCGACTCGCAGGTGCTCCCGGGCGCGCGCAACGATTGGCGCCGCGAAGGCGTGGCGCTCATTGAAGCGTGGCAGCCGTACACGCTGCCCGAGCACGTCCAACAGGGAGTGCTCGGGCTGATGGAGGCGTTGGGGCTCAACTACGGCGCGTTCGACTTCATCGTCACGCCCGAGGGGCGCCACCTCTTCCTCGAGGTGAACCCCGCGGGCGAGTTCATGTGGCTGATGCGGCACCCGGGCCTGCCCATTGCCGAGGCACTCGCGGACGTGCTCGCGGCACGCACGGCGCGCCGGCGCGGGCTCGTGGGTTAGAAGCGACCGCCCAGGCCCAGCGCGCCGCCATGCGCGGAGACGGTCATCAAGGGCTGGACGCGGGCGAGCGAGGCGTCCAGGGCCGAGACCTCGGAGGAGTGTGACACCTCGTAACCGATGATGGCGCCCACCACGGAGAAGAGGGGGACGACGAAGACCCGGACGTCGTTATTGTAGATAGGCAACGTGGCCACGAATCCCAGGGCCGCCGCGACTCCCATGCCCAGATACGCTCCCAGGAGCGTTCCCCGCCCGCCCGCGAGCGTTCCGCCCGCCCAGACGCCCAGCGGCGCGGCGAGGCTCACCGCCACCAAGAAGCCGTACCCCGCGTAATCCAGACAGGGAAGGAAGGAGTTTGGCGTCGAGAGATGGAATTTGGAGCACAGCGCTTCCCCAACGAAGGCCCCGGGGTAGGCGACCACGATGGAGGTCGCCAGCTCGCCGCCAATCTCCGCCGCCACGCGCAGCACGGGGTTGCTGTGCTGCGCTGGCTCGGTCTTCTCACTTTCCTCCACCAGATGCAGGGCCGCACTCGGGGCCGTGCCCGGCAGGGGCTCGGAACTCGGGGACGTGCTCTCCGCCGCGAGGCCCACTCCCGGAACGAGGAGCAGCAGGGACAGCAGAACGGGCAGCTTCCAGGGGCTCTGTGCAATCGTGTTCGTCATGGCCGGAGCCGGGCTGCAATCCGTGGACCTTGGGACATTCGCTGGGGCGGAGCACTCTTCACTCCGCAGCCATGTGCACAGAGTGTGCAAGCCGTGGCACACCCTTGTGCGCAGGGGACTGCCTGGGGTGAGCCCGGGCGCTACTTCTTGCGCCGCAGGCTGGCCACGTCCTTCTGCACCGCCTTCTGGGCCTCCTGGAGCGCCGCCTTCGGGGTGGAGGCCTTGCGCGTGATGGCGTTCATCGCCGAGGTCATCGGGGACCAGACCATCGTCATCTCCGCCACGTTGGGCATGGGGATCGCGGACTCGGCCTGCGTGCGGAACGCCGCCAGCGTCGCATCCTTCGCGATCTCCGGATCCTGGTAGATCGGCTCGAACGCGGGGTTCTGCCGCCCCACGAGCGCCATGATCTTCGCCCCCTCGGGGCCGGTGAGGTACTTCACGAAGTCGAACGCCGCCTCTTTGTGCTTGGAGGGCGCGGCCACGGCGGCACCTTCCACCGTCATCCACGGCCGCATCGGCTTGCCACCCGCCTCGTCCACCGTGGGCAGCGGGGCCAGCCCGTAGTCGATGGCCGGGGAGATCTCCCCCAGGAACCAGGGGCCCGAGAACACCATGGCCGCCTGCCCCGCGTTGAACAGCGACGTGGTCAGCACCGTGGAGGGCTCGGGCGGGAGGATCCGATCCTTGTCCACCCAGCGCAGCAGCAACTCCATCGCCTTCACGTTCTCGGGCGCATCCAGGCGCGGCGTGGGGCCCGGATCGAACACGCGGCCCCCAAAGGCGTTCATCAACGCCGCGTGGTAGTAGAAATCCGTGTACGGGTAAACGAGGCAGGTCGAGCCCTCGGGCCGCGCCGGCAGCTTCTTGCACGTCGCGAGCAGCTCCCCCGTGGTGCGCGGCGGCTTCGCCACGAGCTTCTTGTTGTAGATGAGGGTGATGACCTTGAAGTTCAAGGGCAGCCCGTAGACGGAGCCGTGGTAGGTCATCGCCTCCATCGTGGTGGGGATGGAGCGCTTCCGAGTGGCGTCATCCAGGAAGAAGTCGAGCGGCTCGAGCATGTTGCCGCTCTCCACCCAGCCCCCAAGCCGGTCCTGCGGAAAGATGAACACGTCCGGCCCCAGGCCCCGCGGGACAACGGTGCTGATCTTGTCCGTGAAGGCATCCGAGGGAATGGCGCGCAGGGTGACCTTCACGCCCGTGCTGGCCTTGGCCGCATTGTAGGCCTCGACCACCTTCTCCAGCCCCGCGCGCTCGGCGGCCCGGTAGCCGTGCCAGACCTGGACTTCGGTTTGCGCCCAGGTCTGGAGTGGAACCGCCAGCAACAGCAGGAGCAGGGGGAGGGGGCCGTGTCTCATTCGAGAGACAGCTTACTCCAGCGCCATGCCCCGCGCGGCGGCCTGCTTCGTGGCCGACTCGATGATGGCCTTGTCGAGCGTGTCGCCACCCTCGGCCGCGGCGGCCTTCTGCTTCTCCGTGACGTACTTCTCGCGCTCGGCCTGGAGCTTCTGGATGCGGCCCTGGATGTCCGCGCGCTCCTTCGCCTTCGCGTCGACGATCGCCTGGCGCTCCTGGGCGTCCTTGCCCTTCAGCTCCGCCGGCAGCTCATCCTCCTTCATCGCGTCGAGCTTCACCGCGCCCTTCTTCGTCCCGTCCACCAGATCCCACCCCGAGTTGTCATAGAGGCGGCTCGCCTTGGACACCGCGCGCGTGGTGGCGCTGCCCGCGAACGCCGCGGCGTTGCTGTCCTGGGCCTCCTGCCGCTGCTTGGCCGCCGCGCCCTGGCTCCCGTAGCCCAGATACGTCTTGTTCAGCTCGCGGCCCAGCTTGGCGATCTCGTCGTCCTGCGGCGCGGCGACGTACGCCACGGCGCGGTTCTGATCGATGTTCAGCGACTGGCCCTGGGCCAGCTTCGCGGCCGCCGCCCACCCCGGGCTGTCACCCTCGTTCGCCGCGCCGCAGTAGATGGTGTTCACCGTGATGCCGTGCTCCTTCGCGTCGGCGATGGCGCTCGCGTAGGAGACCGGCCCCTGGGTGAAGGGCTCGTTGCCCGCGATGTAGATGAGCTTCAAGTCCCCCGGGGCCTTGCTCCACTCCAGGTTGCGCGTGGCCCGCTGGATGACCATGCCGCAGTACTCGTCCCCACCGTTGGTCTTCAGCGCGAACAGCTCCTCGGACACCTTGTCGAGATCCGTGGTGAAGGGGACGATCTGGCGCATGTACCCGCCCTCGGCCGACAGCGTGCTCTTGCCGTACTCGTAGAGGGCGATCTCCAGGTGCGCCAGCTGCGTGCCCCGGCGCGCCTTCTGGAAGGTGTTCACCACGGTCCACATCTGGCGCTTGGCCTGATCAATGAGCCCGTCCATGCTGCTGCTGGTGTCGAGCAGCAGCGCGATCTGCACCCGGGGAGCGCTGTGCGCGGCATCGAGCGCGGCCGGTGAGGCGGCCGGGACCGCGGGCTTCTCCTGCGCGGGCTGGGCCTGCTGGGGAGCCACGGGACCGTTGGCGAGCGCCACGGCAGGAAGGGTGAGCAGGCCGAGGCCAAGAGCGAGCGGCTTGAGCATGGTGCGTCTCCGGTGTGAGGAAGGCTGTCGGCTCGCGAGTGGATGCGGCCGGGCTCTCCCTCAAACGGGCCTCGCTCAAAAAAGGTCTACGCAGCGAGGCGAGCGCCACGGGCCCGGAAGGCAATGGGGGTTATCCCCAGTGCATTCAGGAGGAACGGGTGGTAGTGGCCTCCGGGAGCCCTCTTTTCAAGCCCTTGGCGCCCCTCGGCAGGCCTATCCCACATGGGAATCCGCGAACTGTGATGTTCCTATCATCCGAAGCCTTTAGATTTCTTAATCTTTCAGTCTTGACTGAAGGAACCGAAGAAACTATTCATTCTGCGCGTTCTGAAGGTCCTGACGCGGAGGCTGACGTGGAGGACGGTGACAAGGACGGGCTTTTCCTCACGCCCGAGGACCATCGGTTCATCGAGGCGCTGGGGCTGCACTTCGAGAACGAGGCCGGGTTCCCGCGCATCGGCGGGCGCATGCTGGGGCTGTTGATGTTGGCCTCCAGGCCCTTGGCGCTCGGGATGATCGCGGAGCTGCTCAAGGTGAGCCTCGCCTCGGTGTCGACCAACATCCGGCACTTCCACTCCAAGGGGCTGGTGGAGGAGATCGGCGTGCCGGGGGATCGCCGTCACTATTACGTCTTCAGCGACTCGGCCTGGGAGCACCAGTTCGAGGAGGCCATCAAGGGCATCACGAACCTGCTGCAGATCATGCGCACCCGCATGGAGCGCCTCGACGCGGACGAGGGCGCACGCCAGCAGCGCTTCCACTCCACCTGCGAGTTCTTCGATTTCTTCCTCGGGATGGTCAAGGCCGGGCGCGAGCGCTGGCGCAACCGCGGCGAAGCGCCGCAGCCAGCCGACACCACCCCCGAGCCCTCCCGTTCCCACTCCTGATCTCTTCCTTTTCTTCCAAGGACCCTCTCACATGACTCCACGTTCCCTGACCCGTCTCCTCCTGCTCGGCGCGCTGGCCTCCGCCGCGGGGCTGGGCTGCTCCGAAGGTCACGCCACCAAGGGCGAGAAGGCGCAGCTCCCCGCTGGCGCGAGCGCCGGCAACGGACAGCCCACGCTCGGTGTCCGTGCGACGCCTCCGCTCGACAGGCTGCAGGGGGACGTCACCCGCGTGACGGGGCAGATCCGCGCCAAGCTGGAGGCCACCCTCAGCGCCCCAGCCACGGGCACCATCGACAAGCTCCTGGTGAACGTGGGTGACAAGGTGAAGAAGGGCGCGCCGCTGATGGTGCTGGACACCTCCAACCTGCTCATCGCCGTGGATCAGGCGTCGGCCGCGCGGGAGATGGCGAAGGCGGCGCTGGACAGCGCCAACATCGAGCTGGAGCGCACCAAGAAGCTCCTCGAGGGTGGCAGCGCGGCGCAGGCCATCTTCGACAAGGTCCAGGCCGGACAGCGCCAGGCCGCCGCGGCCTACGCCCAGGCGGATGCCGCCACGCGCGCCGCTCAGGAGATGCTGCACGATCAGACGCTGCGCGCTCCCTTCGACGGCGTGGTGACGGCCCGGATGAAGAACCTCGGGGACACGGTGTCGCTGGTGCCGGCCACTCCCATCTTCATGCTCACCAACGTGGAGGAGCTGGAGGTGCGCCTGCCGGTGCCCGAGTCCATGGCCGGGGCGCTCAAGCCGGGCATGAAGGTCGGCGGCAAGGTCATCCCCGGCAACACCGCCTTCGAGGCCACCGTGCGCACGGTGGGCGCGGTGGTGGATCCCAACAGCCGCACCGTGGAGGTGCTGGCGGACGTGGCGAACAAGCCCGAGGTCCTGCTGCGTCCGGGCTCGCTGGCGGAGATGGACTTCTCGCGCAGCGAGTCGCTGGCCGGCCTCTTCGTGCCGTCCCAGGCGCTGCTGAAGGATGACAAGGGCAGCTACGTGTGGGTCGTGGAAGACGGGCGCCTGGCGCGCCGGGATGTGCAGGCGCTCCCTGTGACTCCGCGCTTCGCGCAGGTGCGCGGCGGGCTGCAGCCCCAGGACAAGGTCGTGGTGGAGGGTGCCACGGCCTTGCGTGAGGGGTTGGCCGTGAGCGTGGTGCAGTAACTCCTAGGACTGAACGGGTATACCGCCATGGATCCCATCAAGACATTCATTCATCAGCCCATCTTCACCGCCATGCTCGTGCTGGCGGTGGTGGTGTTCGGCGTCTTCGCCTACCCGAAGATCGGCGTCGATCAGTTCCCGGACGTGGACTTCCCCGTCGTCACCGTCACCACCGTGCTGCCCGGCGCGGACCCGGAGACGGTGGAGAACAACGTCAGCCAGCCGCTCGAGGAGGGGCTCAACACGCTCAGCGGCGTGGAGACGCTGCGCTCGGTGAACGTGGAGAGCGTGTCGCAGATCATCGTCCAGTTCTCGCTCGACAAGAACGTGAACATCGCGGCCCAGGATGTGCGCGATCGCGTCCAGGCCACGCTGTCCAAGCTCCCCAAGGAGGCCAACGCTCCCGTGGTGGAGAAGTTTGACATCGGCGCCGCCCCCATCCTGACCCTGGCCGTCAACGGCCCGCTGCCCATCCAGGAGATCACCCGGCTCTCCAAGGACGTGGTGAAGCCCGCGCTCCAGCGCAAGCAGGGCGTGGGTGGCATTGATCTGGTGGGTGGCCAGGAGCGCGAGATCCAGGTGGTGGTGGATCCGGGCCTGCTGCGCACCTACGGCGTGTCCATCTCGGACGTGACGCAGGCGCTGCGCGCGCAGAGCGTGGACATCCCCGGTGGCCGCACCTCCGAGCCCGGCGCCGAGCGCGTGGTGAAGCTCGAGGGCGAGGCCCGCAGCGTGGACGCGCTGCGCAACCTGATCATCGCCAGCCCCGCGGGCGCGCCGGTGCGCATCCGGGACGTGGCCAACGTGGTGGACGGGCCCCAGGAGGCCCGCTCGGCGGCGACCTTCAACGGCCAGCACGCCGTGGCGCTGGTGGTGCGCAAGCAGTCCGGCTCCAACACCGTGCAGGTGGCCCATGACGTGATGGAGTCCCTGTCGGAGATCACCGCGCTGCTGCCCAAGGGCGTGAAGGTGGAGACGGTGACGGACGGCTCCAAGTTCATCCGCTCGTCGATCTCGGCGGTGCAGGAGGACATGCTGCTGGGCGGCATCCTCGCCGTGGTCATCGTGCTGGTGTTCCTGCGCAACTGGCGCTCCACGCTGGTGTCCGCGGTGGCGCTGCCTACGTCGGTGATTGGCACCTTCGCGGTGATGCAGGCCCTGCACTTCACCTTCAACGTCGTCACCATGCTGGCGTTGACGCTGTCCATCGGCCTGCTCATCGACGACGCCATCGTGGTGATCGAGAACATCATCCGGCACATGGAGGAGGGGGCCACCCCGTTCAAGGCGGCCTACGAGGGCACCAAGGAGATCGCCCTGGCGGTGCTCGCGGTGACGCTCTCCATCGTGGCGGTGTTCATCCCCGTGGCCTTCATGGAAGGGATGATGGGCAAGTTCTTCTACCAGTTCGGCGTCACGGTGGCGGTGGCGGTGGGCATCTCGTACTTCGTGTCGATGACGCTCACGCCCATGCTCTCCAGCCGCCTGCTCAAGCACCACGGCGAGCCGGGGATCATCTCCCGGGGGATCGAGGGCGTGCTGACGGGCATCGAGAACGTCTACCGGCGCGCGCTGCGCTGGATGCTGGATCACCGGGCCATCACCATGGCCACGGCGGTGGGCGTGCTCTTCCTCACGCTGTTCCTGGCGCGCTTCATCAACTTCACCTTCATCCCCGCCCAGGACATGAGCATGGCGAAGGTGACGGTGGAGATGCCGGTGGGCACGCCGCTGGAGCGGACCCAGCAGGAGCTGGGCAACGTCCGCGCGCAGCTCGAGAAGCTGCCGGGCGTGGCCAGCGTCTACACCTCCGCGGGTGGCGGCGTGCAGGAGGAGGTCCACAAGGGCGAGCTGATGGTCAACCTGGTGCCGCTGGCCCAGCGCGCGTATGGACAGCAGGACTTCAAGCAGTACGTGCGCCAGAACATCGTGCGCAGCGCGGGCGTGAACCTCAACGCCCAGGACTACTCGGCCGTGAGCGGTGGTGGCGCCCGGGCCCAGCCCGTGCAGTTCAACATCCGTGGCGACAACTGGAAGGAAGTCATCGCCGCGGCGGAGAAGACGAAGGCGGCCATGAAGCAGCAGCCAGGCTTCGTGGACGTGGATCTCTCCTATCGCTCCGGCAAGCCGCAGCTCTCCGTGGACATCGATCGCGAGCGCGCCGCCAGCGTCGGCGTGCCCGCGGCCATGCTCGGCACCATGCTGCGCTCCTTCCTCGGCGGCGACGCCGTCATCCAGTACCGCGAGGGCGGTGACACCTTCGACGTGAAGGTGAAGCTGCCTCCCGAGGTGCTGGCGGATCCCGACCAGGTGGGCGCCCTCACGGTGCGCACGCCCATGGGGCAGCTCGTGGAGCTGCGCAGCGTGGCGGACATCCGCCCGGACGAGGGCCCTTCGCAGATCGATCGGCAGGCGCAGAAGCGCCAGATCACCGTGCTCGCGGAGCTGCGCAACTACAGCCTCGGCGAGGCGATCGGGTTCCTCAACGGCTTCGCCAAGAAGGAGCTGCCGCCCACCGTCACCACCGACTTCGAGGGACAGGGCAAGGAGCTGGCCAAGGCGGGCCTCGCGTTCGTGATGGCGCTCTTCCTGGGCATCATCCTGGTCTACATGATCCTGGCGGCCCAGTTCGGCAGCCTGCTGGATCCGATCACGATCATGATGTCGCTGCCCTTCGCGGTGATTGGCGCGCTGGGAGGCCTGCTCATCTCGAATCAGTACATGTCCATGTTCGCGATGATCGGGATCATCATGCTCATGGGCCTGGTGACGAAGAACGGCATCCTCCTGGTGGACTTCACCAACCAGCTCCGGGCCCAGGGCAAGAGCACTCGCGACGCGCTGCTGGAGGCGGGCCCCATCCGCCTGCGGCCCATCCTGATGACGACCATCGCGATGATCGCCGGCATGATTCCAGTGGCGATGGCTCGTGGCGACGGCGCCGAGACTCGCGTGCCCATGGCCATCGCCATCATCGGTGGCCTCACCACCTCCACGCTGCTGACGCTGGGCGTGGTGCCCGTCTTCTACTCGCTGGTGGATGGTCTGCGGCGCCGCGTGGTGGGTCAGCGCCCGGCCGACACCGAGGCGCCAGCCGCCGAGCTGCACCACAAGGCCGACGCCGCCTGATTCACGGCGCGGGGGACACGCCAACGTCCTCCGCGCCCTGAGCCACTCGTGGTCTCCGACCCGCACGGGAGAGGTGCACCTGCTCCCGCCCTCGCAGTTTTCACCCAACAGAGCGAACCATCTTATGTGCTTCCCCCTGCAATCCCTCGCCGTGAGCCTCGCGCTGCCTAGGAGGGTGTCATGAACCCCCTTGCCCTCGTTGCCCTCGTCGCCCTGGCCGCCGAGCCCGGCGCCGCACCTCGGACGCTGACGTTCCAGGACATGCTCGTTCACATGGAGTCCCAGAACCTGGAGCTCCAGGCGGCTCGCGCGCGGCTGTCCCAGGCGCAGGAGTTGACCTCCAAGGCCTGGAGCGGCTACCTGCCGCAGATCTCCGCGGGTGGCTTCTTCACGCGCAACAACATCGGGGCGGAGATCACGTTGCCCACGGGCTACGTGATCCGGGACGTCGGGCAGCCGACGAGCCAGCCCGATCCGAACGTGCCGGGCGCTCCCACCAACCTCTCGATCGTCCCTTCTGGGCTGATCACCGCTCCCATCCAGAAGCTCAACCAGATCGGCGCCCAGGTGCAGCTCAACCAGGCGCTGTTCGCCCCGGCCTTGTGCATGGCCATCAAGAGCGCGCGGATCGCCGAGGACGTGGCGTCCCTCAGCACCGAGGCCGTGCGCCGGGAGATCCTCTTCGGCGCCGCGCAGCTCTATTTCGCCGCGGCGGGGCTCAAGCAGGCGGTGTCCGTGCAGGAGCGGCTGCTGGATGTGTTCACCGCCCGAGAGAAGGACGCGCAGCTGAGCTTCGATGCTGGCGCCCAGCCCAAGATCGCGCTGCTGCGCGCCCAGATCGACAAGACGCGCACCGAGCAGGATCTGGTGCGCGCGCGCAACGCCTACCAGAGCACCATCCAGGCGCTGGCCACGCTGTTGAACGAGCCGGCGGACTTCAATGTGGAGGTGCCCGCCGAGCCCGTGCTGCCCGCGGGCATCGAGGAGCTGGAGAAGGCGATGCTGAAGCGGCCGGATGTGGTGGCGGCGCAGCGGACCATCGAGCTGGCGGAGACGGGACGCAGCCAGGTGAAGTGGAGCTACGCGCCCTCGCTGGGGCTGTCCGCCATCTACCGGTGGGCCAACGTGACCGGCTTTACCGGCTCGAACACGAGCTGGGCCATCACCCTGGGGCTGCAGTGGGTGCTGTGGGACGGTGGCCTGCGGGAAGCGCAGCTGCGCGAGAGCAACGCCAAGATCGCCGAGGCGAAGGCCAACGCGGGTGTCGCGGAGAACCGGGCTCGGGATGAGGTCCGCCGGGGGTTGCTGGATCTGGCCAGCGCGCGCGCCAACCGCATCAAGGCCGAGCAGCAGCTTCAGCTGGCGCGTGAGAGCCAGCGGCTGGTGGACGTGAGCTTCAAGGCGGGCACCACCACCTATCTGGAGGTGACGGACGCCAACACGTCGCTCGCCACGGCCGAGATGGGGTTCGTCGGCGAGACGCTCAATGCCTCGCTGGCTGCGCTGCGCGTGATCAAGGCCGCAGGGCTGTTCGCTCCTCCGGCTCAGGGGCAGCAGCAGTAGGTTTAGAGAAAGCCTCCATCTAGAGAAGAGGGGGAGGCTGGAGGCTTCATATTTGAGGGGGGGAAGCCTCCATCTTGACCCGCTGAAGGCAATGCCGGATTCGGTGTGTTCCAGATGGCGTCAAAAGTGGGGGAAGATCCCGGCACCCCAGAGAACTCTGTGGTGCCTCCATCAAGTAGTGTTGGCGCGGGAGAACCCATCGGTTGGCCGTCAATGACGCGCCGAAGGATGCGACCGTCGGTGCTGATGGCGTATTTCACGCCCGAATCCGCCGCAGGATAATGGCTGCCACAGTACGACGGTTTTTCGTAGATGTAGACAAAGATCACATTCCCCTGGCGGATGGCTCGGTAGGATTGCGCCTCTTGTCTGTTCCTGCAGGGTATATTGGCGTTGCCGGATGGTAGGAAGTCGTTGGTTGCAATCGTCAAAGCTCGCAGCATCTCTCCGTCCAGGTCATAGGTCTGTCCTGGTAGGCCAACTGCCACAGCCTCATGCTCGAAGAACTGTGGGAAGGCAATAGACCGATCATCCTCTAGCGGAGCTTGAGGAGGGCATGTGCCTCGCATGCATCCGGAAAGGAGCATGGCGAGCGCGAATTGGAAAGTCTTCCTCATGGCTCATCCTGGAGAAGGTCGAGGACCATTTATCACCTCATGATCGTGAACTGCGTGGGGCTCTCCCAGATAACGATGCCTGTCTTCGTGCCTTTCCAATGACCTTCTGATTGGGTCCACCGCAGCAGCTCTCTGGTGGCAGGTATGTACTGATAGAACCCATCGCATGTGGGCTTCTCGCCATCTCGCGCATTCGAGAAGAACGCAATGACGGCGAAGGGGACTTTCTGGTTCTTTGTGTCCACAACCAGTTCATGGGCATTGGCCATTTCAACAGCCAGATTGATGTCTCGGTCAGAGAGTTCGCCCGCGAAGGGGTGGTTGTGTAGATAGAATATGTATTTGATGCTGTTGGGAGAGTAGGCGGGATCGTCCACGCTAGGAGGGAGCTTGCAGGTGGCCGTCATGTTGAGATCGTCTCCTGGTTCTTCCAGGTTGGAGATCATGCTTAGCTTGTATTTATGATCTGGGGTGTAATAGAGCCAATCGCAATATTCAGTTGCGAAGCGCAGCGCGGTCTTCAGGTCTTGCCTGTCGGGGTTCGAGTTGTTGCCCAGCAGGTGGAGCATGGTTGCGTTAGGCTTCGTGAGAATCCGCGGGCAAGCCGCCTCAAGTGCGTCCGCAAAAGAGTCAAACGGTCCGAAGTTTTTTAAGGGTCCTGGTATTCTGTCGCCCAACTCTTCTCCAGGCCTGGGCCGCCAGATATCGGGGTCGATAGGTTTGGGCGCTGCGCATGTCAGGTTGCACAGAAGCACTACGAAGAACAAATGCTTCATCTGAGCCACTCAAAGTCTGACGTGCTCATGAGCAGCACACTTATTTCATCCGTGATTCATATCAGCGCGAGCCCTGGGCGCTGGGCACTCGCGCCGGGCCATGCGCCGCCGCGCCCGTGGGCCGAGCGCTGTCCGCCTGAGCGCAGAGCGCGCGGATGGTCTGCTCGGTCAGCTTCGCGAGCGCACCCAGCAGCGCGCCATCCGAGTTCGTGCCGTACCACACGAGCTGGGCCTGCCCCGCGGATAGCCGGGCCTCCACGCGCAGCCGTGAGAGGTTCGCACTCGACGCCTGTCCATTCTCGAAGATGGCCAGAGTGCGCAGCGGCCCGCGGCTCGAAGGCGCGCCTTCATCTTCCAGGTGCAGGGTGAAGTCCGCCACGGGGAGGGCGCAGAGCGCCTCGCTGAGCGCCGGGTCTTCGCCATAGGCCCGCAGGGCGTCATACGCGAGGCCCCCCAGCGGGGCTTGTTGCAGCTCCACCTGGGCGTACCGCGCCAGCTCCTGTGGGGCAGCCTCGTCCTCGAGGGAGAGCACGGCGGGGAAGGCGTAGTCGAGGTTGCCCAGCATGCGCGAGGCATCCACGTGGTAGTGGCCGCTCGCCCGGGCGCTCTGCTCCATGCTGACGCGGACCGTGGAGCGCTGGACCTGGGTGCCGTAGGCATACGCGCAGGCCGTCAGCAGGAGCGCCTCCCGAGAGACGTCGAGCAGGGTCGAGGCTCGCTGGAGCGCGACGGCATCCACGACAGCCAGTGCCCCAGGGGCCGGCGTGGCCGGGGTGTCCGTCTCGGAAGGCCGCTTCGGAGCAGGCAGCTGAGCGCGAGAGAGCCAGTGCGCGCGCGCCTCGGAGGCGATCCGAGGCAGCTGGACCTCGGAGATGAGCTCCAGGACCCAGCGCGCCAGGGAGCCGCTCTGGGGCGACATGCGCACGCGCCCGCGAGTCCGGGTCTGCTCGCACGCCTCCGCGAGATCCGTGGCGAGGATGCGCCACGAGGACTCATCCAGCAGGGCAGGGTGGCTCGTCACCAGGAGCCAGGCCGGGGCTCGGGCCCCGCGATCACAGAAGACGAACGAGACCAGGGCGCTCTGGCACTGGCCAATCTCCGCGCCTAGCTGGCGCGCGGTGCTCTCGACCGTCTGCCAGCACTCTTCGTCCGAGCGCGAGGAGAGATCGAGCCGAGTCAGCGGCACCGGGCTCTTCTCGGGCGTGATGAGCGCGGACCAGGACTCCGAGCCTTCCTGACTCGAGCACGTGAAGCGCAGGCGCAGCGTCTCGTGCGCGGCCCACAAGGCGTGCAGGGCCTCCTCCAGGTGGTGCGCCCGAGCCCCCTCGGGCAGCTCGAAGATGCGGCTGGCGCCCGTGGGGTGCTGGAGCGTCCGGACCGGCGCATGCACCGCGTGCATCGCGGGCGTCAGCGGCACGAGCCCCGTGGGCAGAGGCTCTCGGGGCGGCGCCTCGCGGCGGGGCGCGGCTCCCGTCTGGGCTGGAGCGGAAGCCTCGACCGTCCCCGTCGCCTCGGCGGAGGGCTCGCCGCGGTCCAGCAGCAGGGGCGGGGAGTCGAAAGACGGGTACATTGAGCGCACGGTGTTGCGGGAGGTCCGCCCCACCGAGGATCTCGGCAGGCTGTGCGCGCGCACCAGCACGAACTCGGCCGGCGTCACGCCATGGCGCTGCTTCACGTTCAGGCGGACGGTGCGGGTGAGCTCCCGCAGCAGCGCCTGCTCCTTCGCGGGGGTGGCGGGGGCCCCGGTGGGGAGGAAGGCCTCGACGACGAGGATGAGCTGCTCGTCGCGCCCCTGCTTGTGCACGAAGGCGGCGCAGCTTCCCGGCACCAGCGCCGGGTGGCTCGCCTCCACGTCGAACTCGAGATCGTGCAGCCGCAGCTCCTGGCTCTGCCAGATGATGACGTCCTGGACCCGGCCGGTGACATACAGCTCCCCGCCCGCGATGGCCCCGATGTCTCCGGTGCGCAGGAAGGCCCGCATGCCCGCGGACGAGCCCGCGAGCTTTCCACGGAAGGCCTCGGAGGCGGTGCCCACCCGGCCCCAGTAGCCGTCAGCGACGCTCAGGCCCGTGACCCAGATCTCGCCCAGCTCCTGATCCCCGCGGAGCGCGCGCGTGGCCGGGTTGACGATGATCACCTGCACGCTCGGCGCCGGGCCGCAGCTCACCAGCTTCGTCGCGGCCGCCGGGCGCTCGGTGATGCGGTGCAGGGACAGCGCGTCCACGCTCACTCCGCGCAGGGTGGGCCCATCCTCGGACTTGCCGCAGGAGACCAGGTACGTGCACTCCGTGAGCCCGTAGACCGAGCGGAAGGCCTTGGGGTGGAACCCACACGGCGCGAAGTGCGCTGAGAACCGCTCCATCGTCTCTGCGCGGATCGGCTCGCCGCTCGTGAAGGCGACACGCCAGCGGCTCAGATCGAGCCCGTCCCGCTCGGCCTCGCTGACGGTCCGCACGCACAGCTCGTAGGCGAAGTCCGGAGCCCCGCTGATGGTGGCTCCGTGGGTGGACACGGCCTCCAGCCACCGCAGGGGCCGCTGGAAGAAGACCCGTGGCGGCAGCAGGAGCGCGGGGATGCCCGTGAACAGTGGCTGGAGCACACCCTCGAGCAGCCCCAGGCCCTGGTGCGTGGGCAGCCACAGGAGGATCTTGTCCGTGGGCGAGTGGCCCAGCCCGCGGCGCAGGGCCTCGCAGTTATCCAGCAGGCTGGCGTGGGTCACCCGCACGCCCTTGGGCGTCCCGGTGCTTCCCGCCGTGTACTGGAGCACCGCGATGGCGCGCGGATCCACGAACGGAGGCACCCAATCCGGCGGCGGAGCCAAGGAGGCAGCTCCCTCGGCGGAGATCAGGTCGATGTGCGCGGCCAGCCCTTCAATCGTGAGGCGCTGCCCCTCCGCGGGGCGAGGCCCGCCCACGAGCGCGGCGGCGGCTCCGGAGTCCTGCGCGATGCTGGCCAGCAGGTCCGTGCCGCCGCGAGGCGAGTCGGACAAGGGCACGGGCACCGGGACGGCGATCACCCCCGCGTAGAGGCAGCCAAAGAGGCTGATGACGGAGCCGGGGCCGGGCGGCAGGACGATGAGTACGCGCTGCCCGGACAGCCCGCGCGACTCCAGCTCCCGGGCGATGGCGCGGGCCCGCTGATCCAGCTCCGTGTACGACAGGGTGACGTCCTCGGAGGACTGGGCGCCCAGGAAGGTGAAGGCCGGCGCCTGCCCCAGCTCCGCCGAGCGGCGCCGGAGGATGTCCGCGAACGTCCGCGCATCCTTCGAGACCGGGCGAACCCCGCCGCTACCTGGGGACTGTGAGTGCTCTTTCACGGCGTCCTGTCACCCGCGAGGAAAGGTCCGGTCCCGGGGGTTGGTCCTGGGCGTCCGAGAATCCATCGAAGGGCAGGGAGCTGTCCATCCCTTGGAAAACCAACGGAAAAATCCAATCCCGAGCCCCTCAACGAGGCCTGTGGCCCAGGGGGCAGGCCTCCCAGGCCGAGCCCGGCTGCCTGCCGGGTAGACTCCGGGACGCTCGCGGTGCGCCAGCCTCTGGTGTAGGGATACCGCCGCATGTTTCGCAACCTCCGAGAGCTCTACCAGTACCGCGGCCTGCTGCTGAGCCTGACGCAGCGGGAGCTGAAGGCGCGCTACCGCGGCTCATTGCTCGGGTTCCTGTGGACGTTCCTCAACCCGACGATGCAGATGGCGGTGTACTCGCTGCTGTTCTCGGTGTGGATGCGGCAGAAGATCGAGCACTACACGTACTTCGTCTTCATCGGCCTGCTGCCGTGGATCTGGTTCACCAGCTCCGTGGTGGGCGGGGCCAGCGCGATCAGCGACCGGAGGGATCTGCTCACCAAGGTGCGCTTCCCCGCGCAGGTGCTGCCCACCACGGTGGTGACCACGAACCTGGTCAACTTCCTGCTCGCCATGCCGCTGCTGCTGCTGCTGGGGCTGGTGCTCGGCCATCCGCTGACGTGGCACATCCTCCTGTTCCCGGCGGTGCTGTTCGTGCAGCTCTGGGTGACGATGGCGCTGGTGTACCTGTTCTCGGCCATCAACGTCACGTTCCGGGATCTGCAGCAGATCCTGAGCAACATCCTGACGATGTGGTTCTTCGTCACGCCGATCTTCTACCGGGCGGAGACGCTGCCCGAGAAGTTCCGGGACTTGCTGGTGCTGGCCAACCCCATGGCGGTGATGGCCACCTCGTACCAGGCGCTCTTCTATGACGGGCGGGTGCCGGACCTGGCGCCGCTGGGGATCTGGATGGGCATCGCGGTCGTGCTGCTGTGGATGGCCGCCGGCATCTTCGAGCGCCGCCGCGAGGAGTTCGCGGAGATCGTTTGAGCGAGACACGACTCATGGACGCCATCGTCATTCGCAACCTCGTCAAGCGCTTCCGCAAGAGCACCATCCGGCGCGAGTACACCACGCTCAAGTCGGAGCTGGTGCGCTGGCTGAAGGGTCAGCGCCAGCGCACCCCCGAGGACAAGATCTACATCGAGGCCCTGCGAGGCATCGACCTGACGATCCCCCAGGGCAAGACGGTGGGCATCATCGGGCGCAACGGCTCGGGCAAGAGCACGCTGCTCAAGCTGATGACGGGCATCTACACGCCCACCTCGGGCTCCATCGAGATGCGGGGGCGGATCTCGGCGCTGCTGGATCTGGGCGCGGGCTTCCACCCGGACTTCTCCGGGCGGGAGAACATCCTCATCAACGGCATCATCCTGGGGATGACGCGAGCGGAGATCCGCGCGCGGATGGATCAGATCATCGAGTTCAGCGAGCTGGGAGACTTCGTCGACGAGCCGGTGCGGACCTACTCCAGCGGCATGTACGCGCGGCTGGCGTTCGCCGTGGCCACGCACGTGGATCCGGAGATCCTGATCGTCGACGAGATCCTCGCGGTGGGAGACGAGCACTTCGCCAAGAAGAGCATGGCGAAGATGACGGAGTTCAAGAAGGCGGGGAAGACGATCGTCCTCGTGACGCACGATCTGAGCACCATCGAGCGGTGGTGCGACATGGCGGTGTGGATCGACGCGGGCCGGGTGCGCGGCGTGGGCAACTCCTCGGCGCTGGTGGAGGAGTACAAGCGGGCGGTGGCGCTGGCGGAGGAGCAGTCGATGGCCCTGGGCCCCGCGGCGCTGGCGAAGGATGGCGGGGCGCTGCCGCAGGTGATGGCGGCGCAGGTGAACGAGCCGCTGACGGGCCCCAAGGTCTCGCCGCACCTGCGCTCGGGGAGCTACGAGGTGGAGATCTCCTCGGTGCGCTTCTGCAAGCCCTCGGGGGAGCAGCTCCAGGAGGTGGACACCGAGGAGCCGCTCGACATCTGCCTGGAGTTCATGGCGCGGCGTCCGGTGGAGGACGTGGGGTTCAGCATCGCGTTCTTCCAGAACGGGACGCGGGTCTACGAGACGAGCACTTTCATTGAGGGCGTGGCGCTGCCCGTGCCGCTGCCTCCTTCGGGCGTGCTGCGCATGTCTCTGGGGCGGGTGGGCCTGCTGCCGGGGAGCTACTCCGTCCACGTGCGAGCCCACCCGAAGCACGGGCCGGACTACGACTTGCAGCGGGATCTGCACCCGTTGCAGGTCCGCTCCAGCCTTCAGGACCAGGGGATTACCCGGCCTCCTCACACCTGGTCCGTGGAAGCCGCTCGCGCGGTCGAGACCGAGGCCCCCCGGGCCGCTGAACTCTGATCGCTCCTCTTCGCGGCTCCGCGCTTGGCGGGGCCCTCTCGTGAGCCATGCCCCAAGACCCCCTGACACCTCGCCCCGCGACGGGGGCTGTTCCGCCCGGACGCTCGCGGCCTCTGCCCCTGCCCACCTTGCCGGACAGCGACATGGAGTCCTCGGGCGGGCGCTTCGGAGCAGGGGATCTGGCGGAGATGATCGCGGCCCAGCGGCGGCTCGTGGAGGAGCTGAGGCCGTGCAGCGGCCCGGACTGCGCGCAGCTGACGGCCCACGAGCGCACCCTGCGCTTCCTGGAGGAGGAACTGCGGCGGCGCCTGCCCGAGTCCCAGGCGCGGGCCCACACGCCCGTGCAGGCGGCCCAGCGGGTGGCGGACGTGTTCCAGTTCCAGGTCCCCGCGTCTCACCGAAAGCAGCTGGGGCAGGCCATCACCGCGGCCAAGAGCGCGTTCACGCAAGGGCTGAAGCCCTTCCACGTGGAGATGCTGCGGCCGCAGCACGCCTTCAATCGGGAGCTGCTCGCCGTCCTCGAGCACCTGTTCGGCATGCGCGCCACCAGCACGCAGACGGACCTCTCCGAGTGGGTGCGCAAGCGGCTCACGCCCCTGCTGGAGCCCACGGAGTGGGAGATCCCGAGCCACCGCCGGCAGGGGCTCGGGCGCGCGGTGAGGCTCATGAAGCGCTCGTACTTGACGGCACTCGGGCCGCTGCTGCGGGATCTGCTCGCGGGCCAGCGCCAGTGGAACCAGAAGGCGGTGGACCTGCTCGCGGACGCGGTGAAGCCTCGTCCGCCTTCGCCGGAAGAGGCCGCGGAGCGGGTGGCCGAGCTGTTGAGGCAGGCGGATCCGCTCGGCCGGGCACAGTCGCTCGGAGCGCGGGTGTCCTCGCCGCTGTGGCGCGAGGTGTTCCGGCGGCAGATTGCCTACAACCAGGAGATCACCCTCTGCCTGGCGGACATGCTGGGCACGCGCACCCCGGCGTCACTCCCGAGCGCGGATGACTACACGGCTTGGTATGGCGAGCGTGAGCCCCAGGCCTTCGCGCACGCGGCGGAGGCGGTGAAGGGGCTTGAGCGGCGGCCCCTGGTGAGCCTCGTCTCGGTGGTCTCCGGGACGCCGGAGGCGCTGCTGCGCGCCTGCATCGAGTCGGTCCGAGCCCAGTCCTACGAGCGCTGGGAGCTGTGCGTGGTGGATGAGGGCACGCAGGGCTCCTCGGCCGTGCGGATGCTGGAGAAGTACACCCGCGAGGATCCGCGCATCCGCTTCGTCCGGATGGCGGGCCGAGGGAGCGCCGAGGCCTTCAATGCCGGCCTTACCCTGGCCCAAGGAGAGTTCGTGGGGCTGCTGGGCGCGGGCGATCTGCTGTCGCCCCACGCCCTGGCGGAGGTGGTGCTGCGCCTCGGCCGGGAGCCGGAGACGGACCTGCTGTACTCGGACGAGGACCGCTGCGATGACACGGGCCGCCGCTTCGATCCGTTCTTCAAGCCGGACTGGTCTCCGGATCTGATGCGCTCGGTGAACTACATTCGCCGCTTCGCGGTGGTGCGCCGCGCGCTGCTGGAGACGGTGGGAGGGCTCCGGCCGGAGTTCAAGGGCGCGCAGGAGTACGATCTGCTGCTGCGCCTCTCGGAGCGGGCTCGGCGCATCGCCCACGTGCCCGCGGTGCTCTACCACCAGCGCGGCGCGGACGGTTCGGACGGGCGGGATCGCAAGGCGGCCTCGGAGGCGGGAGTCCGCGCGCTGACCGAGCACCTGAAGCGGCAGGGCGAGGAGGGCGTGGCCGAAGAGGTGAGCCCCGGGCACTACCGGGTGCGCTACCCGGTGAAGGGCCAGCCGCTCGTCTCGATCATCGTTCCCTTCAAGGACAAGCCGGAGCTGCTGCGCACGCTCACGACGAGCCTGCTGGGGAAGACCGCCTATTCGAACTACGAGGTGCTGCTGGTCTCCAACAACAGCACGAAGCCGGAGACGTTCGCGCTGCTGGAGAGCCTCACGGATCCGCGCATCCGCAAGCTGACGTGGGATCACCCGTTCAACTACCCGGCCGTCAACAACTTCGCGGCGCGCGAGGCTCGGGGCGAGCTGCTGCTGTTCCTCAACAACGACATCGAGATCATCCACCCGGACTGGCTGGAGGAGCTGATCAGCCAGGCGCAGCGTCCGGAGGTGGGGCAGGTGGGGGCGAAGCTCCTGTTCCCGGACGGCACGGTGCAGCACGCGGGCGTCATGGTGGGGATGACGGGCTTCGCGGGGCACCCGTTCTGGCGCCTGCCGGACGATGGGAAGTGGACGCCCTTTGGCCTGCCCGACTGGACGCGCGACTTCCTGGCGGTGACGAGCGCCTGCGTGATGTTGCGCCGCGAGTTCTTCGAGGAGCTGCGCGGGTTCGACGAGCGCTTCATCGTCTGTGGCAGCGACGTGGATCTGGGGCTGCGGACCGTGGCCCGGGGGCTGCGCGTCGTCTACACCCCGCACGCGAAGCTGTACCACCACGAGTCCGCGAGCCGCCGGCTGGACAGCCTCCCCGAGGGTGACTTCTGGGAGTCCTTCGTCTCCTATCGTCCGTATCTGCGGAGCGGCGATCCCTTCTACAACCCGAACCTCACGCTGCTCGGGCCGGACTGCTCGCTGCGGCGCCACACGGAGGACGGCGAGGAGCTGGCCCTGCGGACGCTGGCACGGGATCTCCCCAGCGGGCAGGATCCCGCCGCCGTCGAGCGGGCGCGCAGACAGCGGCACGTGGCCGATCACCTCCCGGCGCTGGATCACACCTCCGCGCAGGTGCGAGAGGCTCGGGCCCAGGCTCCGGTGAGGCTCGCGGCGCTGCGCAAGAAGCGGAAGCTGGAGCGCATCACGTGGTTCGTGCCTTCATTCCACCACCCATACGCGGGCATCCACACCATCCTCCGCTTCGCGCAGTTGCTGCGCGAGCGCCACGGTGCCCAGAGCGAGCTGGTCATCTACGACAACCCGGGGGTGACGGCGGCGGAGATGACGGCGCGGGTCTCGGTGCTCTTCCCGAAGCCTCCGGGGACGTTCCGCGTGCTCCAGGGGCTGGAGGAGGTCGCCGGCCTGCCCGAGTGCGATCTCGCCGTGGCGACGCTCTGGAAGTCCGCCTACGCCGTCCTGTCGCACCCTCGAGCGACGGCGAAGGCGTACTTCGTCCAGGACTTCGAGCCGGCGTTCCTGCCCGCGGGGACCCAGTCCGCGCTGGCCGAGCAGACGTACCGGCTGGGGATGTACGGCATCTTCAACACGCAGGGCCTGCACGACTACGTCACGTCGCACTACCCGATGGAGGGCTGCTGGTTCGAGCCGGCGGTGGAGCGCGACATCTTCCACGCTCGGCGGCCGCGGCGGCAGGGCCCCACCCGGATCTTCTTCTACGGGCGCCCTGGCAGTGAGCGGAACGCCTTCGAGCTGGGGCTTGCCACACTGCGTCAGCTCAAGTCCGAGCTGGGCGCGGCCGTGGAGATCGTCTCGGCGGGCGAGCGGTGGAACCCGGAGCACTATGGGCTCCAGGGCGTCATCACCAACCTGGGAGTGCTGCCCTACGAGAAGACGGCGGACCTGTACCGCGAGTGCGATGTGGGGCTGTGCTTCATGTTCACCAAGCACCCCTCGTACTTGCCCTTCGAGCTGATGGCCTGCGGGGTGACCGTAGTCACCAACGACAACCCGGCCAACCGCTGGCTGCTCGAGCACGAGCGCAACTGCCTGCTTGCCGAGCCCACCGTCTCCTGCATCCTGGAGCAGCTGCGACGGGCCGTGAAGGAGACGGCGCTCCGCGAGCGCCTCTCCGCGGCGGCGATCGAGCGGGTGGGGCGCACCACCTGGGAGGCGCAGGTGGATCAGGTGCTTCACCGGCTTCTGGGGTTCGAATAAAAATCCGCTAGGCTCGTCCATGGCCACCGTGGATGGGAGCACAGCAGACTCCCCCGAACGCCTAGGACGCACGCCATGAACAAGATCTCCTCCGCCCTCTTTGCCTCACTCTTCATTGCCGGCGCCGCGCACGCCCAGGACTGGCGCAACCGCCAGGAACGCGCTCAGGACCACAAGGAGCTGCGCCAGGACAAGCGCGCGATCCGGGACGATCGCCAGGATCTGGCCGACCTGCAGGCCGTGCTGACCCGCTTCGACAACGCTTGGGCCCAGCGCAACGAGCAAGAGATGTTCGCGGTGGAAGCGCGGCTGCGCGAGCTGCTGCGTGAGGAGCTGGCTGAGGGCCGTGCCGAGATGTCGCGCGACCGGGCCGAGGTCCGGAGGGACAACCGGGAGGTGCGCGGGGACCGGCGCGAGGTCCGGCGCGACGAGATGTGGGGCCGGCCTGTGGTGACCGCGGATGATCGCCACGACTTGAGGGATGACCGCCGCGATCGGCGCGATGACGTCCGGGACGTGCGCGCGGAGGCCGCCTCTCAGCGCACGCGCTCGGCCATCGCCTGGGAGCTGTCTCCCCTGATGGGCAGCCGGCGGCCCGCGGACCTGCAGCGGATGCGCTCGCTCATCGTGGAGCTGATCGGGCTCGCCCAGCAGGAGCTGCGGCAGGACCACCAGGAGATTCGCGAGGATCGGCACGAGCTGCGCGAGGATCGCCACGAGACTCACGAGGACCGGCGCCGGCGCTTCTAATCCGCGCTGACGCACCGCGGGTCTCGAGATCGAGGCCCGCTACCCGCGGCGCTGGAGCAGCGACGTGGTGGAGCGGTTCGGCAGCAGGGAGATGACGGCCACCTCGCCGCCCCAGCCCTGAACCTCCTTCGCGCCGACGATGGTGGCGACCTCGTAGTCACCACCCTTCACCAGCACGTCGGGCCTCAGCGCGAGCACCAGGTTGAGCGGCGTGTCCTCGGAGAAGGGCACCACCGCGTCCACCGCATGGAGCGCGGCCAGCACGCGCGCTCGGTCCTGCAGCGGCTGCACGGGGCGTGTGGGCCCCTTCAGCCGCCGGATGGACTCGTCGGTGTTGAGCCCCACCACCAGCACGTCTCCCCGCGAGCGCGCCTCCTCCAGCAACACGACGTGGCCCGCGTGCAGGATGTCGAAGCAGCCGTTGGTGAAGACGACGCGCTTGCCCTCGGCCCGCCACCGCTCCGTCGCGGCCGCCCCCTCGGTCACCGACATGACTCGCGGCGAGCGCAGCCGGAGCTCCTCGTTGGACGGGCCACTGGCGGGGTACTCGATCCCCGCCTCGCGGGCGATCTCCTCCCGCGTGCAGCTCGCCGCGCCCACCCGCTGCACCACCACGCCCGCCGCGAAGTTGGACAGGGCCATGGCCTCCACCGGCTCGGCGCCCGCCGCCAGGGCGAGGCCAAACGTGGCGATGACCGTGTCTCCCGCGCCCGTGACGTCGTACACCGTGCGCGCCCGCGCCGACACGAAGTGGGCCTCTCGCGAGTCGATGAGCCCCATGCCCCGCTCGCTGCGGGTGAGCAGGATGCCCTTGCCGCCCGTCTGCTCCAGCAGCGTGCGCCCGCACGTGACGCACTCCTCCTGGGTCCCGGCGGGCTGCTTGGCCGCGAGCGAGGCTTCGCGCGCGTTCGGCGTTACGTAGTCGGCGCCCGCGTACAGGGTGAAGTCCGTGCTCTTCGGATCCACCAGGATGAGGATGCCCTGGCCGCGCGCCCACGCCACCACCTCGCGCACGAGCGGACGGGAGACGACGCCCTTGCCGTAGTCCGAGATGATCAGGAGCTGGGGTTGGGTGGACTTCAGCGCGTCGAGCAGGCTCGCGCGGGCCGTGTCATCCAGCGGCGCGCTGGACTCCTGATCCAGCCGGACCACGTGCTGGTTGCGAGCCAGCACGCGCGTCTTGCGCGTGGTGGGGCGGCCCTGCAGCCGCACCAGCCGGTGCTCCACCTTGCGCTCGGCGAGGATGGCCTCCAGCCGCTGCCCATCCGCGTCCGCGCCCACGGCGCCCGCGAGGATGGGACGGGCCCCCAGCGCCGCCAGGTTGCTGGCCACGTTGCCGGCGCCGCCCAGGTGGAACTGCTGACGCCCGAGCGTCACCACCGGCACGGGGGCCTCGGGGGAGACGCGCTGGATGTCTCCGAAGAGGTACTCGTCCAGCATCACGTCGCCCAGAACGAGGACGCTCAGGCCCTCCATCCGCTCCAGGATTTCACGTCGTGAGAGGTTCATCGGTCAGCTCCGCATGAGGCGCTTCAGCCCCGCCCCGACCCGGCTCGCCGCATGCTTGGCGTTGGTGTGGAGCATGGGCAGCTGGCGCTTGACCTGCGCGTTGAGGAAGTCGGCGGCCTTGTAGCGCAGGGGCAGGGGGTTGCCCGGCGAGCCCGGCGGCGGCGGCGCGCTCGACAGCTCCTGCATGCGCTCCAGCATGGCGCGCTCGGCGAACGGGTTGGCCACCAGCGAGCGCTCCGGACCGCTCATCTCCCGGAAGCGGCGGCGCAGCGGCAGGGGGATGGGGGTGCCGTCGGTGAAGCGCGAGAAGGAGTACTCGAAGCTCTCGAGCGGCGCGTAGGGGCTGCGCTGGAGCTGCTGCGCGTACTCGCTGAGGATCTGGTGCACCGGGGTGCCCTCGGGTGCGCGCACCCGGGTCTGGTGCTTGGAGACGAGCGACACCTGGCCCAGCGGGAGCCCGGAGAAGTGGAAGAAGACGAGCGGGCCGTCACCCGTCATCCACCGGCCGTCCGCGCCGCGCGTCAGCGTGCGCTGGGAGAGGTTCCAGTAGGCCATGTTGTAGGCCTGCGAGCGCAGCACCTTCACGTCCAGGAACGAGGCGAGCATGTTCGCCCACGCCTGATCGGTGAAGAGGCCCTGGCTCAAGTCCGAGATGCAGTCGCGCTCGCACCGGTTGGCCCACCAGCGCAGCGAGCGCTCCGTGCGCTCGTTGCGAGCAAAGCCACAGAAGCCCAGGTTGAACTGGCCCACCCGGTTGAAGTCGATCAGCGCCGGGGTGTGGCCGTCGTCCTCCATGGGCTCGCACAGGTGCGGGGTGAGGATCGCGTCATGCGTCTCCAGCGAGGCCTCGAGCTCCTCCAGCCCTCCGAAGACGATGATGTCCGGATCGAAGTAGATGACGGAGTCCGCGCCCTCGGCCAGCAGCGTCCGCAGGAAGTACGGCTTCACCGCCGTGTTGAACTCCATGCAGTCGTAATAGAAGCCCATCTGCCGCCACTGCGGGCAGCCGATCTCGTCCGGCCCGTAGAACTCCAGCTTCAGCTCTTCCTCCAGCTCGCGGACGACCCGAGGGTGCTCGCACAGGAGGATCCGGACGTCGGCGCCCCGGCGCTGCCGCTCGATGCTCTCTTTGAGCGCGAGCGTGCGCGACAGGTAGTTGGCGCTGGAGATGGTGCAGTAAGTGACCCGTTTCACTTCGTGGACTCCTCGTTAGGATTTTCTTGCCACCAGGCGGAACCGGGCTCGGCTCTCGCCCTCGGGGTAATGGACCGTCTCGACGCGGAGCCCGGCGGCCTCGATCAGCTGGCGGACGTGGGCCTCGCGGAACATGTGCAGGTGCTCCATCGGCTTGATGTCCTCGTGCTCCAGCCGCTGCGCCTGCACGTCCGCACAGTCCGTGCGGAACGTCTCCAGGATGAGGGCCCCGCCCGGTGCCAGCGCCGCCACCAGCGGCTGGAGCTGCTCGCGCGGGTGGTAGAAGTGCTCGATCACGTCGAAGCCGGTGATGAGCTGGAACTGGCTCCCCGCGGGCAGCGAGGTGAGGACACGGATGCCGGAGCTGCGCCGGGCCATGCGGGCCGTGTCCGGCATGTCCAGGCCCATGGCGTCATACCCGTACTCGGCCAGCCGGCGCACGAACGCGCCGTAGCCGCAGCCCACATCCAGGGCCCTGCCGCTCGGCACATAGCTCCGGCAGAACGCCACCCGCTCCAGCGCGTGCGCGTAGTCAAAGGCGTAGCGCTCCGGCGCCGTGGGGTAGCCGTGCGCGTCCATCATCTGCGTCCAGTAGGAGCTGTCGTAGAGCTTCGGCACGTCCGCTTCGTGGATGCGCTCCGAGGCGTACCAGAGGCCGCACTGGGTACACTCGGCGATGGGCAGCTCGTGCTTGGAGCCCAGCGCGGTGCGCTCGCGGTTGGCACAGAGCGGGCAGCGATCGATGGGCTCGGTGTGCAGCCGCTCGCGCAGGGCGCGCACCAGCGAGGCCCGCGTCTCGGGGGGCAGCAGGCGGGGCGGCGGTGGGAAGTGCACGTGCGCCTGAGCATGGGCCACCGCCGCGGACAGCTCCTCCTCGGGAGCGCTCACCAGTGGCGCCGTCACCTGAGAGGGGGGCGGGCAGATCCGCAGCAGCGTGGCGACGATGTCATGCGGCGAGCTGAACGCGCGGCACGTGTCACTCTGATCGAGCTTGCACGTCGTCGGGTGGCCGCACGGCACGCAGGGTTGAATGTGGTGGAGCGTCGCGGTGAGGGACGAGGCGGGATACTCGGAGTTGCGCGGGTGCGTGCTGCCGAACAGGTGCAGCGTGGGCACTCCCTGGTGGACGGCATAGTGCGCCGGGAAGGAGTCCACGCCGACGACGGCGGCCGAGTCCATCAGCAGCTTGCGGAACTTCCCCACGTTGCTGAAGGGCTCGAAGTCGCAGCCCACCAGGCGGGGATCCGGCTTGCCCAGCACCGTCACGCGGAAGCCGGCGTCCCGGAGCAGCGATACCAGCGGCTGCCGGTGGGCGTAGGGGAAGGACTTGAGCGACCAGCCCCCGTCGAAGTGGACCACGACACGCTCGCGGCGCCCCGGCGTGCTGCGAAGCTGCCGAGGCTGGGCGCGCCACTGCGGCCAGATGTCGGCCTCCTGCTCGGCGTCGCCCCCGAGCGCGAACCATGCCGCCTGCCGCAGGTGGAAGCTGGTGCGCGCGTAGTCCCGCAGCGGCCGCATCAGGTGGAAGACGCCCTCCAGGCGCAGGCCCTTGCGAGCCGCCTGGGCGCGCGCCTTCTGGACCATGTCCATCAGCAGCACCTGCTCGTTGGAGGGCTGGTAGCCATCCCGGCCCGGGGCCGGCGCGTCCACCTCGAACACCTCGAGCCAGGGAGCCACCTCCCGGACAATGTCCGCGTAATCGCGCAGCACCACGATGGCGCTGGCCAGGGGATCGGCCTGGAGCGCCTGGCAGAGGAAGAGGATGTCCCCGGCGTGGAAGGGCAGGACGGCGACCTGCCGGATCCGGCGGCGCGCCTCGGTGTGGCCATGCGCCCGGACCAGCTCTCCCAGCGCCTCCACGGCCATCACGGCGGGGAACGCCGAGGCCACCGGATCGAAGCTGCCGAGCAGGAACCCGTTGGCGTCCACCCCACCAAAGTCCGCGTCACAGCCGACGACGGCGCTCTTCCAGCCGAAGGCCGCCTCGAGCAGGGCGCGGTCCGCGGACGGATCCAGCGCGCTGAGCGCCGAGAGCGTGGGCACGTCCGCGTCCTCGATGCCGTGGCGGAACCAGGTCGCGGCGACCCGGCCGTGGCGATCATGGACCAGGACGGCGTCGTGGCCCGCCCGGTGGGCGTGCGCGGCCTGCACCGCGGCGGTCACCGCCTGCAGCGAGGGGGCGAAGCGCGGATTGACGACGATGTAGCCCTCGATCGAGCGCTCATGCCGTACCAGCCGGCGCAGCATCTCGGCGGTGTAGCGCCCGGGGGAGGCGAAGACGGAGTCCAGCATGTCCACCGCGGACAGGCGGTGCGGGGCGATGCGGAAGTTGACGCAGCGCGCGTCGCGCAGCGCCGGGCCTGCGACCGCGGTGAAGCCGGGCGCGGCGATTCCAATGGCGATCTGCTTCATGGCTGGGCCTTCACGGACGGTGGGTGGCGATGATCCGCAGCTCGGACAGCGCGGAGGAGGGCGTCACGCGCGACCAGGCCTCGGCCAGCATCAACGTCCCGAAGCGCAGCAACGAGTTGCGCGTGGCCACCAGGCGCTTGGTGCGCGTGGAGCCCCAGGCGCTGTCGAGCTTGGCGAACATCTTCGCCATCGCCACGTCGCTGACGCGGTTGGCGTCCCATCGCTCGTGGAAGGAGACCTGCGACAGCTCGAAGCCGGTGCGGCGCAGCAGCACCGCCAGGCCTTGCTCGGTGAAGTGGTGCAGGTGGATGAGCGGAGGCTGGGCCCACGTCCACGCGCTGCCGAGCTTCTCGTAGCCCTGGCTGAGCCCGTTGGGGACCACCAGGCAGAGGGTGCCGCCCGGCTTGAGGAAGCGGTGCATCTGCTCCAGGGTGCTCGCCGGATCCGGCGAGTGCTCCAGCACGTGCAGCGACACCACCGTGTCGTACGAGCCGGGCGCCGGCGGACGGCCCGAGCCGAGCACCGGATCAAACGTCTCCGACTGGTAGCCCAGCATCCGGGCCGCCGCGGAGAAGTAGCCCTGCCCGCCGCCGAAATCGAGGATGCGCTTGCCCAGCGGGGTGCGCTCGCGGCGCAGCTCGAACAGGCGCTGCAAGCTGTCGAGGAACTTCGCCGGGTAGTGATCGCGGTACCACTGATAGGCGAACGTGCCCGAGGAGTAGACCTCGTTGAGCACCTGGGGGCTCGGCAGCGGGAACGTGGACACCGTCTGGCAGTCGGCGCAGCGCACCAGGGTGTACTGTTCGCCGAACAGCTTCCACTGCTCCGAGAAGTTGACGTTGGTGCACGAGCCGCCGCAGGCCGGGCACCGCACGGGAGACTCGTGGACGCCCTCCAGGCCCCGGGCGCTCAGCTCCCGGATGCGCTCGGCGTTGACGCGCGGAAGCCGCACCACGGGGGGCGGCTCGGTGCCCTCCGGCTCGGGAAAGAGCTTGGCTGGACTCTGTGAATTCATGTGGTCACTCCCCAATGTCGCCCGGCCCATGAACGGAGGACGTCTGGCACGTCCGCGATGGAATCGCAAATGCCGATGATGCCGCTTCCCTCGGCCACCGTCCGAGCGGTGCTCTCACCCTTACCGGTTCGCACCAGAAGCGCGCTGATGCCAGCCCGGCGAGCACACTCCAAGTCCGTTTGTTGATCACCCACCAACACGGATCGCGCGTCCAGCGCGAGCCCCAGCTCCCGCGCCGCTCGCACGAGCATGCCGGGCCGAGGCTTACGGCAGTCGCAGTCCTGCCGCCACTCCGGCAGGGGCGCTTCCGGGTGGTGCGGGCACAGGTACAGCCCGTCGAGCCGGGCGTCGTCCTGTCCCAATTGCGCGCGCAGCGCCGAGTGGATCTCCTCGAGCCCCGCCATGCTCACCATTCCGCGGGCCACGGCGGACTGGTTGGTGACGACCACCACCGGATAGCCCAGCGCGTGGAGCCGCCGCACCGCGGAGCCCGCGCCCGGGAAGAGGCGCAGATCTTCTACACGAGTCAGATAGCCGGTCTCATCGACGAGGACGCCGTCCCGGTCGAGGAAGACGGCGGGAGCGCCGCCACTCACGCCTGATCGACCAGCTCCGCCAGCGTATGGAGGATCAGGATGTGACCCTCCTGGATGCGCGGCGTATCCCGGGAGGGGACGACGAGGGCCACGTCACACAGGGCCACGAGCTTGCCGCCCTGGCCACCGGTCAGCCCGATGACACGCGCGTCCCGGCTGCGAGCCGCCTCGAGGCCCCGCAGCACGTTGGGCGAGTTGCCGCTGGTGCTGATGCCGATGACCACATCGCCGGGCTGCACCCACGCCTCGACCTGGCGCTCGAAGACGCGGTCATACCCGTAATCATTGCCAATGGCCGTCACGGTGGAGCTGTTGACGGTGAACGCCTGGCCCGGAAGGCCCGGACGCTCCTTGAGGTAGCGGCCCACGAGCTCGGCCACGAAGTGCTCGGCGTCGGAGGCGGAGCCGCCGTTGCCAAAGGCGTACACGCGCCGGCCCGAGGCCAGCGCGCTGCGCAGGAGCGTTCCCGCCTGAGCGATCCGCTCATCGAGCTCCGGAGTAAAATTCGAGAGCGCCTCGATGCACTCACGGCGGCGGCGGCGGACGAGCGCGAGCGCCTCTTCATTGGAAGGCGAAGCCACGGAAAACCCCCTAAAACGGCGCGCAACCTAGCCCAGGCGCCTCTTGGATGTCCAGCCACGGGCCTGTACAGGAACTGGCCGATCATCTCTAGCGGCGAGGGCGTTCGTGCGCTCGGCCGGCCGCTCGATGACAGCAGGCATAACCGCACACATAAGGCGCGTGAAGCAGGTCACCGGCTCAGCGGCGCTGGGGCTTGCGGGCCTGGGTCTGGGTCCGGGCTTGCTCGAGCCGCGCGAGCCGCTCGGTCATCTCCTGGCGCCAGGCGGCCTGGGTGCGCGTGTGCTCGCGCTGCTGCTCGTAGATGAGCGCGAGCGAGTCGAGGATGGCCTCGTTGAACTCCACCTGCTTGCGCATCACCTCGTTGATGAACGGCTGGAAGGCTCGGCGGAAGGCGCGCTTGGCCAGCACCAGCGCGGGGCCCACCACCGGGCGATGGGACGTGGCCGGCTCCACATAGCGCGTGTCCTTCTTCTGGCGGGGCGTCTCCAGGATCGGTGGCCACTGCGCCTCCGTGGGGGCGCGCTCGGTCCGCTCCAGCGTGGTGCGCAGTGCCTCGCGAGTCTCGGGCGTGGGGGAGGGGAGCCGCTCCGTCGCAGCCGCCACCGTGTTCGCGAGGGCGGGATCCGAGATGAGTTCTTCAGCGCGCATGGGTGACTCCTGGATGGCGCAGGGACTCCACCAGGCGGTGGAGGGCTGCCTCCGTGTTGCTGACATCGTAAGGGATGAGCCGTGCTCCGAGCGCTTGGGCCTCGGTGGGTACGGGCGTCGTGGCCTCGTGCACGGCCCACGCTCGGACGTGCACATGAGGCAGCGTGCTGCGAGCCACCACTGTCCCCGCATCGAGGAACACCGTGCGCGCGGTGGAGGTCCGCACGGCCAGCTCCAGGGACGAAGAGCCGGGCAGGCGAGTGTCCTCGCTCGCGGTGCCAGGCAGCGGCTGATCGGGGCTGAAGTGCCAGACGGAGACGCCCTCTGTCTGCTCCACCCGAGGGCTCACGGAGCGCAGGGGCGTGGACGGGCTCAGGGCCAACACGCGAGCCCCGGGGAGCTGCTTCGCCAGGCTTCGAGCGAGCAGGGAGGTGGGAGCGCGCGGCTGGCTCACGTAGGCCGGGCACACGAGGTCCACTTCGGCAGAGGCAGGGGACTCTGGCGGCGGAGCGAGGGCCCCTTCCAGCAAGGGGCGCAATCCCTCCCGGATCTGCCCGGCCACCGCTTCCTGTCCGAGCGAAGCGAGCCGGGCCCGCTGTCCGGCGATGACCTGCTGCCGCAGTTGGGGCTCTCGCTCCAGCACGGCCAGGAGCTGTGCCACCTCCATCGGATCTCGCGTTCTCGTGGCCAGCCCTGCTCCGCTCATCGTCTCGGGCACCGCCGCCGCGCCATACGCCACCACCGGCACTCCGCGCTCCATGGCCTCCAGCAGCGGCACGCCGAATCCTTCGTGCCGGCTCATCGAAAGGTACGCCGTGGCCACCGCGTAACAGGCCGAGAGCTGTGAGGCGCTGACTCGCCCCAGCAGATGGACGCGCTCCGCTCCCAGCAGATCCTTCACTCCGTGCAGGTAGGCCCCGTAAGGCGTCTCCCGATTGAGGTATCCCGCGATGAGCAGCCGGCTGCGCGGCTGGTAGAGCCGCTGGTACGCCGCGAAGACGCGCATCACATCGTCGATGCGCTTGCTCGGCACCGCCCGCCCCACGAAGAGGATGTTGGTGCAGCCGTCGTCGAACTCCGCCTGGAACGTCGGATCCGGCGGCGCGTGGAACGCGTTCCAGTCCAGCGCGAAGGGCAACACCGACACGTGTGGGAAGCCCGCCGCCGTCAGCTCCTCGGCGCTGAAGTGCGAATAGGCATACGCCGCCTCCACCAGCGGCCGTAGCGCCAGCAGCTCCTCGCGGGCCGCGTCACACGCCGCCGCCACCTTCCGATCGAAGCCCTCGAAGAGCGAGGCGGGCGTCACGTTGTGGTACACGAGCGCCTTGCGCCCCGGGCCTCTCGCGATCAGCGGCACCAGCCGGGACTCGAAGCTGTGGTGGATCAGGAGCACCGAGTCCTCGTCCGCCTGCTTCGGCCAGTCCGACGCGGGGCGCACCTGCTCGCGGCACTGCTCGTCCCACTGATCCGCGTAGATCTCCGACGTGTAGCCCCAACCCCTCAAGAGCGCCTGGAGGTAGCGCACCTGATTGCCCACCGCGTCACCCCAGGCCAGCCGCGGCACCATCTGGTGAACGGCCCGGACGGGCGATGGTCCGCTGGGACGCCTGCTTTTCCGACGCATCACGATGGGTGCCGCCTCTATCCTCGGAGCGGGGCGCGCACAAGGTTACCTTGACGTGACGGAGCCGATCCGATACCCACACCTCATCCCTTGATTCTCCGAGCAAGTCGAAAATGAACGTCCTGGTTACAGGGGGTTGCGGGTTCATTGGCTCCAACCTCGTGAAGTACATCCGCAAGAACCGCCCTGAGTGGAAGGTCGTCAACCTCGACAAGCTCACGTACGCGGGCAACCTCGAGAACCTCTCGGAGATGGAGGGCGATCCGAAGCACGTCTTCGTTCGCGGCGACATCGGCAACCCGGAGCTCGTCGAGCACCTGATGGCGCAGCACTCCATCGACGCCGTCATGCACCTGGCCGCCGAGAGCCACGTGGATCGCTCCATCCTCGGCCCCGAGGTCTTCGTCGCCACCAACGTGCTCGGCACCCAGCGGCTGCTGGAGGCGTCCCGCTCGCGCGGCATCAAGCGCTTCCTCATGGTGTCCACCGACGAGGTGTATGGCTCGCTCGGCCCCACGGGCCTGTTCACCGAGAAGTCTCCGCTCCAGCCCTCCAGCCCGTACTCGGCGTCGAAGACGAGCGCGGACCTCGTGTCCCTGGCCTACCACCACACCTTCGGGATGGACGTGGTCGTCACGCGGTGCTCGAACAACTACGGGCGCTACCAGTTCCCCGAGAAGCTCATCCCCCTCATGGTCGTCAACGCGCTGCACGACAAGCCGCTGCCCGTGTACGGCGACGGCGGCAACATCCGCGACTGGCTCCATGTGGATGATCACTGCTCCGCGCTCGTCACCGCGCTGGAGAAGGGTAAGGCCGGCGAGGTCTACAACATTGGCGGCAACTCCGAGCGCAAGAACATCGACATCGTCAAGGCGATCCTCGGCCTGGTCGGCAAGCCCGAGTCCCTCATCAAGTACGTGAAGGACCGGCCGGGGCACGATCGGCGCTACGCCATCGATCCGTCGAAGATCAAGGCGGAGCTGGGCTGGACGCCCGCGCACACCTTCGAGCAGGGGTTGGCGGAGACGGTGAAGTGGTACGTGGACAACTCCGCCTGGTCGGAGCGCGTGATGAGCGGCACCTATCGCCAGTACTTCGAGACCCAGTACCGCGCCCGCCTCAAGGGCTAGCGTCGGCCGGAGCACGCACATGCGCTTCCTCGTCACGGGTTC
>NZ_JBJMQP010000240.1:0-23288 GCF_045802625.1 Hyalangium sp.
GCGGAGGGCGTGGGCAAGGACGTGACCATGCTGGTGGGCAACGGCTACGCGCCCGGCCACGCAGACCTCACGCTGGACCTGCTGCGCTCCGAGCCCGCCCTGCGCAAGCTGTTTGAGACGCGCTACGTCTGATGGTGCGAGGTTGTCTGGTGCGAGCCCAAGGCCCTGTGAACGCATCTCAGTGGATAGGCATGCTCTCCAGCCGTGCGAACGGGCGCTTACCGCCCATCGGCGCGGAAGATTTCGCGCCCCGACTCCATGACGAAATCGAAGTCGACCCAGGTGGCCGCGAGTGCTTGCTGGCCCCCAGGTTCAAGGCCGAGATCCGTTGTGAAGGGGTGGCTGGCGTGGTCGCCCCAGCTCACCTGGAACCCGCCCGGGATTGGACCGTATCCCCGCATGTTCTGCACGGTTGCCTTCGCCTCGATGATGGCCTGGTAGCAGGCGCGGTCGGTGTGCTGGACGTCGCGGAACTGTTTCAAGAACGCGATCGTCACCTCGTCCATGGTGAAGCGACGTGCGATCGCCGAAGCCCAGGAGCCTGATGTGTCGAATGGCCCGGGGAGCTTGCCAATCAGCTCGGCAACGGAGCGCAGCGGACCTGGAGCGGCATCGTTCCGGGTGACCTCGAGGATGCGGGCCCGAGTGCCGCAGGTCTCAGGGGAGTGTCGCGTGAGGACCTCACCCACCACCGAGAGGTAATCGAGCGCGTGCCCCGAGCGGCGCACTTCCAACTCGACCACGCTCTTGGGAAAGCCGTAGATCTCGCGCCCTGCGGCCGCAGCGGCGCCGGTCGAGACAAAGATGTGGGGCAGGAACCAGACCAGCCGCTCGGGGATCAGCCCTCCCTTCCCGGGGCGCATGGCCCAGGCCGGCACCCAGAAGGCCACGTCGGTCTCGGGCATGTAGCCCAGGCGGCGGTGCTCGGGATCGCCGGAGAATGCGCGCCCGGCGAAGGCCGCGGCGAGCACGACAAACGGGGCTGCGGGAACGTACCGGACGTGCCCGCGACCGGGGATGTTCAAGTGCCGATCGAGCAGCGCGCTCAGGGCACTCTGCCGAGCCCGCAGCACGAGCGCCGTCATCGACACTTCCTCCATCACGTAGGGCGAGCGGAGCGACATCTCACCGGGGCGGTCGACATAGCGCGGCAGCTCAATCCGGGGCGCCGCACGCCGCCGGGGAACCTCGCCGATCACGGAGACCGGCGCGCCGAGCGCCTTCGCCGCCATCAGCCCGGACATCGTGGCCGCCTCGATGCAGCCCAGGTCATAGCCGGTCCGGGTCCAGTCGCCTGCCAGGACGAGCCCCTCGAACCCTGACTCATCGGGAGCGATGCGGTGCTTCTGCGAGCCCGGCACGGACAGCACGTAGCGGTCCGAAGGCTCCGCGTTGACGCGCAGGTATTGGGCGCGCAGGCGCTCGGGGCCGGTGCGCCCTTCGGGATCGAAGAGCTCCTCCCACTGGAGATTCCCTCGCGAGTCCGCACCTCCCGGCCAGATGTGGGCCAGGTGCTCCTCGAGGAAGCCCCGCGCGACTCCCTCCAGCGCCGCACGATCGTCGGATCGCGGATCACTCGCGGAGACCGGATCCTCGCCGTCCCCGAGCTGGCCACAGGCGTAGAGGAGGCCCCGCACGCCGTCCTGCTTCTTCCAGCCCTCGATCGGGATGAGGTGAGACATGTCCGCCCAGGTCTCGAGCGGCACCTGATAGGCGGTCGTGACGGGGGCGCCCTCGTTCGAGGCGAGCGGCCCGATGGGCTTGGTCACCCAGAGCTGCATCGACACCGTGCGGACTGTCTTCACGTGCTCGACCATGCGCTGCCAGCTCGGGCTCGCCGCGATGAGCTCCGAGGCGACGAACGGAAGCGCTCCGAGCGAGATCCCCAGCAGAACCTGATCGAAGTCGGAGCCCCGCTGCAGCGTGCGCTGCTCGACGGGGGACCAGTCGCTCCAGAAGGAGGCGAACTTCGCGCCATGGCGGGCGAGCGCCTCTCCCTCGACGAGCTGGTCGTAGAGAGGCTGCTCGGGCCAGCACGGCAGTCCGTTGACATCGACGAGCGGGTGATACTCGCCGGAGCGGGGAGTCGCCTGCCGGCCGATGACGACGCGCTCGACGCTCCGCTGATCGTCGGAGAGCTCGAGCCTCTCCACGCGGTGGAAGAACTCGAAGCGGACGCCGCGCCGCCGCAGCACCTCGTACAAGGGCGCGATGACGGTCTCTCCCATGCCCGCGCGCATCTTGTAGAAGATGGCGCCGCGGTAGCACGTGAACATGCGCATCATTCCGAGCAGTGCCAGCCCCGCGCCAGCACCGGCGCCGTCGCAGAAGGCGAGGTGGTAGAAGGCGCGGATCAGCCCGCTCGACACCGTCATCTCGGAGGCGCCGTGCTTGCGCAGCCAGTCGCTGAAGTCGAGCTCGTCGAGCGCCTCGAAGTCACTGTCCGACCCGAGGACGTCGTCGCGCAGGATGCCGATCAAGCAGACCGCGTTGAACTCGAGGACGACCCACAGGCGCCGCAGGTTGGCGTCGGACTCGATGTCTCCCCTGGCCAGGACCCGGAGCTGGTCGAGCAGGGCCCGGACACCGTCGGCGACAGCGCTCGCCGCCTTGCCGACGAGCAGGGAAGCTTGGAGCTTGAGCACGTGCTTGATCAGCCCACGGATCTGCCCGGCCACATCGCCGACCTTGGGCAAGGTCCGCCGCCGCTGGTTCAACCAGTCCATCGCATAACGGAGCACCTGCAGCGCGGCGCTGCGCATGGACTCCGGGAGACTCGGGAGCGGGCGCCCGTCGCCGGGCCACTCGTCATTCTGGGGGAAATTGACGCTCCAGTGATCCCAGCCGCGCGGGGTCTGCTCGCCCACGACGATGGAGCTGTGCTTCACGAAGGCGTCGCGCAACGTTCGCATCGCGGCCCCGGGTGGGCGGCCGAGCTCCTCGTAGCAGCGGCGCAGCAGCGTAAAGGCGTTCTCGTAGTAGCCGAGCCAGACGTGGAGGCCATGCTCCTCGATACGCCCATGCGCGTCCCGGTTGCGGACGCTCGCGCCCTTGCCGCCGAGCAGCCATCCATCCTGGTAGACGGTGAGCTCGTAGCGCTCGCGGAGCTCGGGCGAGTCGGTCAGGGCAAAGGCGGCCGAGAGCGAGGCCATGCCTCCTCCCAGGATGGCCACCTTCTCACGGCGGGGCTTGGCTGGGCGTGCGGTGGAACGAGGCGGGGAGGGCTGCTGCATGGTCACGGAGGTCCTGAACGCAAGAGGGGGTGCGCTAAGCGCATACGAAGCAGAGCGACCAGTCTGGCAGTGTGAGATCGGTTCAGTCTGCCCCCTGAGGGAGAGCGAAGCAGGCAGCCAAGGAGCCCCCAGGGTGGGGCCTCCAGTTGACCCCACCTCTCGATGCCGCGGACGGCGGCTCGCGCTATTCAGCCTTCTTCGGGGCCTGGGCCGCGCTCACCACGCGGTGCACCGGGTGGAACTCTCCCACGGTGATGAGGCCGTCGAGGAACTGCCAGCGGCAGAAGCCATCGTCCGAGTGCGGCTCCAGCAGGTACACGATCAGCGTGCCCGTGCGCTGCGCCGTCGGGACGTACAGCGTCCCAGCTGGGAACTCGCGCGTGGAGCGCTCGGGGGAGACCGTGAGCACGGTCTCGAAGCGCACGGGCTTGGGCTTCTGGCTCAGCGGCACTTCTGCTTCGCCGGGCGGCGGAACGTTCGCGGCCACGTCGGGGCTGAACGTCTCCTCTCGCCGCACCACCCGGTAGCTGTCCACCGTGAAGCGCTGGGGCGAGTCCAGGCGCTCGAAGCGGATGCCATGTCCCTCCAGGCGCGCGGCCAAGTCCGCAGGCACGAGATACCCCGCGGGTGTGCTCACCGATTGCGTGGGGACGAACGTCCGGTAGTGCGGCACGCGGTAGGTCTTCCGGCGCTTCCCGGGATAGCGCCGCTCGGTGATGCTCGCCTCGTCGAACGCCAGGATCTCGGCGGTGTCGTCCGGCTTCGCGTGAGCGGGGTACTCGAACACCAGCGCGCCCTGATCCTCTCGCGTGGCCACTCCGTAGTTGATCCCCACCAGTGACTGCACGTCGGCCGACTCTCCACGGGCGATGATGCGCTCCTGCTCGGTCTCGGTGACGGCGCGATACGCGGTGGCGTTCTTGGCGGCTTCGCGGAACAGCTCCAGCAGCCACGCTCGCATCACCGCACAGCGGCGGGGAAAGTCGATGTAGCTGTAGGTCTCGAGCAGCACATCCATCCTGCCGAGCAACCCGCGGTAGTGGCTGCCGAAGCGCGGCAGGGCCGGGTAAGTATGCCAGCCCGAGCGGGGATCGCCCTCGTTCTTGTAGTTGCCGTACCAGAAGCTGTCGAAGCCATGGCGCGCCTTCACGGCTGCGGCCACGCGCTCGAGCATCGTCCGGTTGACGTGCCGCAGTTGCGCGAAGAGGGGCTCGTTGGAGTGCGACGTGTCGAAGGTGAGATCAAACCCGTGGATGCTGCCGTCAGTGGTGTGGCAGTCGATGAACAGGTGCGGCCACCACGTCTGATAGAGCCTGGCGAGGCAACGCGTCTCGGGGGCCTCCTGCTTCATGCTGTCCCGGTTGAGGTTCCAGCCCTCGCCCGTGTAGCGCATGCCCACGCCGCCCTCGGGGTTCACCTGGCCCTCGAGGTTCTTCAGGTCGAGCTTGCGGTTGTTCGGGCTGATGCGGTCGTTGCCATCCGGGTTGAAGTTCGGGATCAGCACCAGGCACAGCTTGTCGAGCAGCTTCTTTCCCAGCGCGGTGAGCGTCAGGTCGCGCGCGAGCGCGAGCACCGCCTCCTTGCCTTCAACCTCACCTGCGTGGATGTTCGCCTCCACCATCACCACGGCCTTCTTCTGCTTGCGCGCGAGCTCGGGCGTGAAGCAGGCGCGGTCGCTCACGACAAGCGCCACCATGGGCTGGCCCTCGCCGCTTTGTCCGAAGTCCACCCTCCGGGCCAGCTTCGTGCGGCGGCACAGCTCGTCGATGAAGGCGAGCACGTCGGAGTGGCGGGAGGTCTGCGTGTACTTCGAGGCTTCGGCTCGGGTGAGCAGCTCGGTCATGAGTGCACATCCGAACGTTCAGTCCAGGCACCGTCAAGCAGAAAAGTTCAACATTTCTAACCGTTTAGAAGTAAGGTGCCGCCATGCCGGGACCGTTCATCCAAGACGAACAGATTGCGCATGCGCGCAAGCTGGCCGAGGAGATCGTCAACCCGATCTTCGAGCTCATCCGCCGCAACACCACGGTGTCCATCGAGCGCACGGTGCTGCGCTTCTTCGGCATCTCGGGCGCCGGAGCGCGCGGTGTGCCGCTGGCCAACCTCATGGTGGACAAGCTGAAGGCCGCCGGGGTGCTCAATCGCGGCGCTGCCTACTGGTACGGCCGCGCGCTGCAGCTCGGCGCCAAGAGCCCCCTGGAGGCCGTCGAACGCCTCACCGCGCTGCCCACCGAGAAGCTGGGGCCCCTGTCGCCCGAGCAGGAGCAGAACCTGCGCGCCGAGGTCCGCGCCGAGGCTCGCGCCGCGCTGGAGGATCTCCAGGCGCGCATCGCCCAGCGCAACGAGCTGCGCCAGCAGCTCCCCATGCCCCCGGCGCCGCACAAGTACGTCATCGTCGCCACGGGCAACATCTATGACGACGTGGATCAGGCGCGAGCGGCGGCCCAGGCCGGAGCGGACGTCATCGCCGTCATCCGCTCCACCGCGCAGTCGCTGCTGGACTACGTGCCCCACGGCGCCACCACCGAGGGCTACGGCGGCACCTACGCCACCCAGGAGAACTTCCGCATCATGCGCGAGGCCCTGGACGACGAGAGCCGCAAGCTCAAGCGCTACATTCAGCTCACCAACTACTCGTCCGGGCTGGCCATGTCCGAGATCGCCTTCTGCGCGGCGTACGAGAAGCTGGACATGCTCCTCAACGACGCGATGTACGGCATCCTCTTCCGCGACATCAACATGCGGCGCACGTTCATTGATCAGTACTTCAGCCGCCGCATCTGCGCCCTGGCCGGCATCATCATCAACACCGGCGAGGACAACTACATCACCACGGCGGACGCCTACGACGCGGCCCACACCGTCATCGCCAGCCAGTTCATCAACGAGTGCTTCGCCAAGCGCGCGGGGCTGCAGGACTGGCAGCTGGGCATTGGCCACTCGTACGAGATCGATCCGTACCGCGCGGACACGCTCCTGCTGGAGCTGTCCCAGGCCATGCTGGTGCGCCGCTGCTTCCCCAACGCCCCGCTGAAGTACATGCCGCCCACCAAGCACAAGGAGACGGACATCTTCTTCAGCCACGCGTACGACGTGATGGCGGATCTGGTGGCCATCTGGACGCGGCAGGGCATTCAGCTGCTGGGCATGATGACCGAGGCCATGCACACGCCGCTGCTGGCGGACCGCTACGTGGCGCTCAAGTCGGCTGGGTACATCCACCGCGCCGCCCGGGGCATCGACGAGGAGTTCACCGTGCGCGAGGACGGCAAGATCGCCAACCGCGCGCGCGAGGTGTTCGCCAAGGCCATGGAGCTGCTGGAGGAGTGCCACAAGGAGGGCATGGTGGCCGCCATCGGCAAGGGGCGCTTTGGTGACGTGAAGCGCTCGGAGACGGGCGGCAAGGGCCTGGACGGTGTGCTGGAGAAGGGCCCGGACTACTTCAATCCATTCCTGGAGATCCTGGAGGGTACGCACTCATGATCGGTTCCTTGTTGTTGGCGGTGACGTTGGCGACGAGCACGGGCGGTTCGGCGCAGGCGCTCAAGAACTACCAGGCCAAGACGCTGACGCTCAGCGTGCCTGTGTCTTGGGTGCACACCACGGAGGAGAGCACTGAGAAGTTCAAGGCCCCCACGGGCGAGGCCTTCTTCACGCTGGACGTGGGCGCGGTGCAGACGGCGGGCATGAAGCCCCAGGTGTGCCTGGACAAGATCCTCTCCGCCATGGGAGGCGGAAGCTGGGAGCCGCTGAAGCTCGGCTCCAACCCGGCGGCCAGGCGCGTCAACGTGGACAACGCCACCGAGGATGGCTCGAACAAGGTGCGCTCCACCACCTACGTGGGCTGCAATGGCAAGACGACCTGGTCCCTGATCTTCTCCACGGACGAGAAGAAGAAGGAGCTGTACGAGCCGCTGGCGACGCAGATCGTCCAGAGCGTCTCGTACGCGAAGGGGAAGTAGCCTCATGGTGAAGCCGAGCAAGCAGATCATCCGCCCCTACGGGGACCGCCGGGACGACGGGGTGGTGCAGCTCTCGTTCACGCTCCCGGTGCCCCTGTCGGAGAAGGCCAAGGAGGCCGCCGCCCAGTTCGTGAAGAAGATGGGCTTCTCGGATGTGAAGGTGGCCGCCGCCGAGCGCGCCGCGGACAACTACTCCTTCTTCATCGTGTACGCCCGCTCGGGCATGTACATCGACTACTCCGAGATCGACGTCCCCGAGGTGGTCATCAGGAAGATGGGGTTCGATGAGCTCAACGCCTTCATCCAGGAGAAGGTGGGCCGGCGCATCGTCGTGTTCGGCGCGTGCACGGGCACGGACACGCACACGGTGGGCATTGACGCCATCCTCAACATGAAGGGCTACGCGGGCGACTATGGCCTGGAGCGCTACCCGTGGTTCGAGGCGTTCAACCTCGGCAGCCAGGTGCCCAACGAGGATCTGATCACCAAGGCCCTGGCCAAGAAGGCGGACGCCATCCTGGTGAGCCAGGTCGTCACCCAGCGCGACGTGCACAAGGAGAACTCGCGCCAGTTCATCGAGGCCGCCAAGGCCAGGGGCCTCCACGGCAAGACGATCCTGCTGCTCGGTGGGCCGCGCGTGGACCACAAGCTGGCGCTGGAGCTGGGCTTCGACGCGGGCTTCGGGCCGGGGACGAAGCCCTCGGATGTGGCCAACTTCATCGTCCATGCGGTGCTCAAGAAGCAGGGCAAGGAAGATCCGAACGCGCACTACCAGGGAGAGCCCAAGTGAGCACCAAGGCCATCATCCGGTTGCGCATGAGCAGCCATGACGCGCACTACGGCGGCAACCTGGTGGACGGGGCGAGGATGCTCGGGCTGTTCGGGGACGTGGCCACCGAGCTGTGCATCCGCCACGACGGGGACGAGGGGCTGTTCCGCGCGTATGACTCGGTGGAGTTCCTGGCCCCGGTGTACGCGGGGGACTTCATCGAGGCGGAGGGCGAGATCGTCAGTGTGGGCAATACCTCACGCAAGATGCGCTTCGAGGCGAGGAAGGTGATCCGCCCGCGCACGGACGTGAACGATTCGGCGGCGGACCTGTTGTCCGAGCCGGTGGTGGTGTGCCGTGCTTCGGGCACCTGCGTCGTTCCCAAGGACAAGCAGCGCATCCAGCGCTAACCCAGGAAGGGGGCTGTCATGAGCATGCCCATGGTGATTACCGCGGCGATGGTGGGGGCGGAGACCACGCGCGAGCAGACGCCACACCTGCCCATCACGGCGGAGGAGATTGCCGAGGACGCGGTGAAGTGCCGCGAGGCCGGCGCGGCCATGGTGCACCTGCACGTGCGCACGGCGGACGGCAAGCCGTCCCAGGATGCGGGGCTGTTCCGCGCGGCGATCCGGGCCATCCGCAAGCGCACGGACATCATCATCCAGACGTCCACGGGTGGCGCGGTGGGCATGAGCGTGGACGAGCGCTGTGGGCCGCTGACGCTGACGGGCGCGGATCGCCCGGACATGGCCACGCTGACGACGGGCACGGTGAACTTCGGCCAGGACGTGTTCTGGAACCCGCGCCCGCTGGTGAGAGACATCGCCAGGCGGATCCGGGCGCTGGGCATCAAGCCGGAGATCGAGTGCTTCGACGTGGGGATGATCGACGAGGCCAACGCCCTGGCGAAGGAAGGGCTGGTCGATCTGCCGGCGCACTATGACTTCGTGCTGGGAGTGCCGGGGGCGCTGTCGGCTCGGGAGGATGCGCTGGAGTTCATGATCAAGTCGCTGCCCCAGGGGAGCACGTGGACGGTGGCGGCGATGGGCCGGCACCAGCTCCCGTTCGTGGAGCTGGCGGCGGAGCGCGGGGGCAACGCGCGGGTGGGGCTCGAGGACAACATCTACGTGTCCAAGGGCGTGCTGGCCAAGGGCAACTGGGAGCTGGTGGCCGAGGCGGCGAAGCGAGCAAAGGCCAAGGGCCGCACGCTGGCCACTCCGGAAGAGGCGCGGAAGATCCTGCGCCTGACGTGATCCATGGACACAGATCTGAGGGGCAAGGGCGTCCTCGTGACCGGGGGCGCGGGAGGCATTGGCACGGCCACGGTGCGCGCCTTCGCGGAGGAGGGCGCGCGGGTGGCGGTGCACTACCGCACGAAGGAGGCCCCGGCGCGGGCGCTGGCGGCGGAGCTGGGCGGCGTGGCGCTGCGCGCGGATCTCACGGCCGAGGCCGAGGTGGACGCGCTCATCCCCGAGGCGGTGAAGGCGCTCGGGCGGCTGGATGTGCTGGTGGCCAATGCGGGCCACTGGCCTGCGCCGGACGAGCCCGTGTGGCGGATGTCGCTGCAGCGGTGGCGGCAGACGCTCGCGGAGAATCTGGACAGCGTGTTCCTCACCTGCCGGGCCTTCTTGCGGCACGTGGAGACGACGAAGACCGGGAGCCTGGTGCTGGTCAGCTCCACCGCGGGGCTCTTTGGCGAGGCGGGGCATTCGGACTACGCGGCGGCGAAGGGCGCACTCGCGAATGGCTTCGTGAAGAGCCTGAAAAACGAGCTGGGGCGCATTGCGCCGATGGCGCGGGTGAACGTGGTGTGCCCGGGGTGGACGGAAGTGGAGCGCAACCGGGCGAAGCTCCAGGATCCGGCGTTCCTCTCACGAGTGACGCGGACCATGGCGCTGCGCAAGGTGGGGCGGCCCGAGGATGTGGCTCGGGTCATCGTGACGCTGGCGTCGGATCGAATCTCCGGGCACGTGACGGGAGAAGTCGTCACCGTGGCTGGCGGCATGGAGGGCAGGGTGCTGCATGACGACTGATTTGGACGTGCGCGCTTACAACCGCGAGGCCTGGAACCGGCAGGTCGCGAAGGGGGACCGGTGGACGGTGCCCGTGCGTCCGGACGTCATCGCCGCCGCGCGTCGCGGGGAGTGGAGCGTGGTGCTGACGCCTCGCAAGCCCGTGCCTCGCGAGTGGTTCGGCGAGCTGAAGGACAAGGAGGTGCTGGGCCTGGCGAGCGCGGGCGGGCAGCAGGGGCCGATCCTGGCGGCGGCGGGCGCTCGGGTGACGATCCTCGACAACTCGCCGGCACAGCTCGGACAGGATCGGAAGGTGGCGGAGCGCGAGGGCCTGGCGATCCGGCTCGTCGAGGGAGACATGCGGGATCTGTCCGTCTTCCCGGACGAGAGCTTCGATCTGATCTTTCACCCCAGCTCCAACTGCTTCGTGGATGACGTGCGGCGCGTGTGGCGCGAGGCCTACCGCGTGCTGCGCCCGGGAGGCGTGCTGCTGTCCGGGTTCTGCAACCCGATCATGTTCCTGTTCGATCCAGAGCTGGAACCGCAGGGGAGGTTGCAGCTCAAGTACCGGATGCCCTACTCGGACTTCACCAGCCTCACGGACGAGGAGCGGCGCCGCTACACGGACAAGGGCGAGCCCCTGTGCATCGCGCACTCGCTGGAGGATCAGATCGGCGGGCAGCTCGCCGCGGGCTTTCTGCTGACCGGCTTCTACGAGGACAAGCATGTCGAGGGGGACCGGCTCGCGGAGTACATGGCCAGCCTCTGCGCGACTCGCGCGGTGAAGCCTACGGCACGGTGAGCCCCATGCGCTGGGCGGCGCCAGCGGCTCAGTCACTCAGCCCCAGCTCCTGCCAGTAGAGGTTGGAGAACTCGCGATCACTGACGGCCTTCGCCAGTGGATAGGAGAGCACGAGTTCAGCGGGATCTCGCCCGATGCGGAACAGCGCTCGATCCGCTTCTTGCAGCGCGAATAGTTCGGGGCGTCCTGGTGGGCCTGCAGCTTCTCCTGCACCGGGCTCAAGAGCTTGCGCATGCGCTTCAGCGCGTTGTCACTGTAGGATGGCCGTCTTCAACACGTTGTTGGGCACGACGTGGTGGGACTCGTGCCAGTAGGGCGTGTCCCGCTACGCGCCGCGGTTCAATCCCGCGACTCGCGCGGTGAAGCTTGCGACGTGAGCGCCCAGGTCCGCGTGATACGATGGATCATGCGAACCTTCGTGGCCCTGCCACTCCTGGCTACCATGTGCGCCACTCAAGCTCTTGCCGCGACTGCTCCCCGAACTCTCATGCCAGCGTTCTGGAGCTTCGTGGACGCAGCGGAGAAGGCTCCCGAAGAGCGGCTCCCCGCGCTCTTCCAGAAGCACCTGGTGGAGGACAACCCGGACCTCTACGTCTCTGGAGTGCTGGGGGATCCCAAGAAGGACCCGCAGCGCTGGGAAGGGCGCATCCGCGAGTACTGGAAGAAGGTGAAGCCGCTCCTGCCGCAGGTGCACGCTGCGGAGAAGGATCTGATGGGAGTGCTGGCAGATGCCGAGGGGCTCTTCCGCCAGCAGTTCCCGAGCTTCCCCCTGCAGGTTCAGGTGATCGTGACCCCCTCGCGCTTCGACTTCGATGGGGCCTTCCGTGGCGTCAAGGAGAGTCCCGCGGTGCTGTTCGCACCCGATGGCATTGTCGCCGTCGCTGGAGACAAGAGCCGCCGCCGCGCCCGCCCCCTGGTCATTCATGAGCTCTTCCACACCATCCATGAGCTCGTCTCCGAGGATCCGGACGTCTTTCTGATGATGTGGAGGGAGGGGCTCGCCATCCACGCGACCCACTCCCTGCTGCCTCAGACGAGCTTGGAGGATCTGCTCGCCTCCGAGGAGCTGGCGAGCCTGCCCGCCGCTGAGGAGGCCCGATTGGCCCGGGAGATCCTCGGCAAGCTGGACCGCAAGGATGTGGCGCGGCGGGAGTTCTTCGATTGGGCGCCCGAGCCGATCACCCCAGGTATGCCTAACCGCTCCGGTTACTTGCTGGGCTACCGGGTGGCCCAGCGCCTGGGGAAGACGCACTCGCTGGAAGCGTTAACCCGGATGGGGCGGCCCGAACTGGAGCCACTTGTCCGCGCAGCGCTCCAGGACATGGCGAAGACTCCTTGAGGAGCGAAGCCGGGGTCTGGAGTGGTAAGGCCCGCGGGCTCGGGCCACAATGGGTGCCATGCATTCTTTGGTGAGAGGGACGGTGGCCCTGTTGGGCTTGGCCGCAGGGAGCGTCCCGGCGGATGAGGCCCCGCGTCCTCCCGCGCTCGCGGCTCACGCCATGCAGGTGGCCTCCCGCGTGCCCTCCCTCGTGGGCGTGGTCAGTGCCACCCGCTCGCTGGACTTGCTTCCTCAGGTCGAAGCCCGCCTGGAGCAGCTCAAGGTCCGGCTGGGGGATCGGGTCGAGGCGGGCCAGGTCGTGGCGGTGCTGGACACGCGGACGCTGCAGCTCGATCAGGCGGCCCACCAGGCCCAGCTCAAGGCCGCCGAGGCGGAGCTCTCCCGCTCCACCGTCCTGCTTCAGCAGGCGCAGCAGGCGCTTGACCGGGAGAAGCGCATCCGCGACTACACGGCCGCGGAGGATGTGGAGAGGGCCGAGCATGCCGTGGCGCTCGCGGCCGCGGACGTGGAGCTGGCCAAGGCCAAGCTCTCCGAGATGCAGGCCCAGCTGGCCCTGTCCAACGAGAACCTGGATCGGGCGCGCATCCGGGCCCCCTTCACCGGCGTGGTCTCCGAGGAGTACCTCCAGCCCGGGATGATGGCGACGCGCTCCACCCCCATCATTCGCCTGGTGGGCGAGGAGCGGCTGCTGCGCTTCGCCATCCCCGAGGCGTTGGTGGGTTCGGTCCGGCTGGGCAGCGAGCTGCGGATCCCTCTTGAGGGGAGTTCACCCCTTCAGGGGTTCGTCGAGCGCATCTCTCCAGAGCTGGATGCGAGCTCGCGTCACCTGAAGGCCGAGGCGCGGCTGAACATTCCCGCCGAGGCGCGTGGGCTGCTGCCCATCGGGGCCATTGTCCCGGTGGAGCTAGTGGCTCCCTCGGGTGCTCGCGCGGAGAACAAGACTCCGTGAGCCGCCGCGGCGCCTATGCCGCGGCCTGGGCGGCGACCAGCTCGTAGTAGGAGCCGCGCTTGGCCATCAACTCCGTGTGCGTGCCTTGCTCCACCAGGCGCCCCTTGTCCATCACCAGGATGACATCCGCGTCCAGGATGGTGCTCAGCCGGTGGGCGATGACGACGCGGGTGCAGCGCAGCTCGGTGAGCGCCTGCTGCACCGCGCGCTCCGTTTTCACGTCCAGCGCGTTGGTCGCCTCGTCGAGCAGGAGGATGGCCGGATCATTCACCAGCGCCCGCGCCAGGGCGAGGCGCTGGCGTTGGCCTCCGGAGATGGAGCCCCCCATCTCGCTGAGCAGGCTGTTGTACTGCATGGGCATGCCCTGGATGTCTTCGTGGATCTGGGCGCGCTGGGCGGCCGAGATCACCGCGTCCATGGTGATGGTGGGATCCTGGTAGGCGATGTTCCGGCGGATGTCGCCGCGGAAGAGCATCGGGTTCTGCAGCACCACGCCGAGCTGGCTGCGCAAGTCGTACAGATCCAGCTCCGTCAGGGGCACGCCGTCGTAGCGGATGGTGCCCGAGGCAGGCAGGTACAGGCCAAGCAGCAGGTGGGCGAGCGTGGACTTGCCCGCGCCCGAGCGCCCGACGATGGCGACGAACTGGCCGGGCTTGACCTCCAGCGAGACTTCCTGGAGTACCAGCGGCGCCAGCGGACCGTAGCGGAAGGAGACGTTCTCGAGCTGGACGCCGCCCTGGAGCTTGTGGGGCCTGCGGTCCTTGGCGGAAGGTGGCTGCTCGGGAGGAGACTCCAGCACGTCGTCGATCCGCTCCAGGTAGCTGCCTACCAGCTGGAGCCGGAAGCTGGCCGCCATCAGGTTGGAGATGGGGGTGATGAAGCCCACCGCCAGGGCGTTAAGCGCCAGCATCTGGCCCAGCTGCAGGTGCTGGCTGAGCACCTGGTACGTCCCCACCGTCAGCAACACCAGGGGCGAGATCATCCGCAGGGCGCTGTTGCACGCCTCGACGGTCGCCTCCAGCCGCCCACGCTCCAGTGACACATTGAGGGTGTCCACGTAGTAGTTGGACCAGTTCTGCACGGTGCGGCTCTCCACCCCCATGCCCTTGATGGTCTGGATGCCCGTCAGCATCTCGACCTCGTAGCTCTGAGCAATGGCCTTCACCTCCAGGTCCTTGGCCATCAGCTCTGCCTGGCGCCCCCTGGCCACCACGAAGACGAGCACCTGCAAGAAGCCCAGGAACAGCACCAGCAGCCCCATCTGCCAGCTCATCACCAGCAGCACTCCCAGGTAGAGGATGGCCAGACTGCCATCCAGCATGGCGGACAGCACTCCCGAGGTGAGGATCTCCCGGATGTTGGAGTTGCTGTTGAGCCGGGCGATCAGATCACCCGAGGAGCGCACGTGGAAAAAGGAGAAGGGCAGGTGGATCAAATGATCCACGAAGCCCAGTGTCAGCCTTGCGTCCATGTGGGTGCGCAGGTGCAGCAGCAGGTGAGCGCGCACCAGCGAGGAGAGGACCTGGAAGACGAGCAGCACGGCCATGCCCGCGCTCAGCACGCCCAGCAGCGACACGTCCCCCGTGGGGAGCACTACGTCTACGACCGCCCCCGTGAGGGCGGGCAGGGTGAGTGCCAGTAGCTGAAGCAGCAGCGAGGTGACGAGCACCCGCCCCAGCATGGCCCGCGCCTCCATCACCAAGCGCACGTAGCGGTGGGTGCCGCGCGTGGCCTTGCCCGTCTCGAACGTCTCTGAGGGTTCGAAGAGCAGCGCTACACCTGTGAAGGCCTTGCGGAACTGCTCGTGCGGGATGAAGCGCCGCCCCAGGCCGGGATCCGCCAGCCGCACACCGCGAGGAGTCACTCCCTCGAAGACGACGAAGTGGCGGAACTCCCAGTGGAGGATGGCGCCCACCTCCAGCAGGTGCAGCTCGTCCACGTCCACCTTGGCTGCCCGGCCCCTAAGGCCCATGCGCCGCCCGGCCTCGAGGATGGCGCGCGCGGTCACCCCCTGGGTGCTCACCAGGCCCGTGGCGCGCTGGACCTCCTCCAGCGTCATCTTCCGGCCCCAGTAGCCCAGCACCATGGTCAGGCACGCCGCGCCGCAGTCCACCGCGGTGACCTGGGGGGTGAAGGGCAGGCGCCGCCCGATCAGCCGCTGGCCCAGCTGGCGCAGGGCCGGGAAGCGTTCCATCAACGAGGGCGGGGAGGGCTCTTGCTCAGCCACGCTCCCTCCAGAGCGCATCTAGCGCGGGCACGAGCACCGTCCACCCGTTGCGGCTGCGGACCCGGACGCGCCCCGTGCCCACCATGCCGCTGTAGTAGCGGTAGGCGTGGCCGTGCGCCCGGAAGCCTTCGTCCGGCAGCCGGGCCTCCACCACCACCATGGGCCCGTCCACCGTCACCATGTCTCCCATGTCCGGCCCCAGGTAGCGCTTCACCTCGGCGGGGCCCACCAGCTCGTCGCTCACGGTGGTGACAGTGACGTCCTGGTAGAGGTAGGCAAAGCCATTGAGCTCCAGGCGCAGCGGCTGTCCCGGCTGCAGCATGGGGCGGTACTGGCCCGGCACGAGGATCAACGCCTTCACCGCGGTGTCCTGCTTGGCCAGGGTGGCCACCACGTCGCCGGCGCCCAGGTACTGGTTCTCGTGTATGCGCACCTCTCGCACCCACCCGTCAAAGGGCGCCACCAGCGTGCGCTCGGAGACCAGCACCTCGTTCAGATCGATCTGTGGACGCAGCGTGCCCAGCGCCTGGCGCGCCGAGGTGTTGAGCGGATCCGTCAGCCGGGCCGCCAGCTGGGAGCGGAACTCCTGGACGACGCGATCCCGCTCCGCGGTCTCCCCCCGCGCATACAGCTCCACGAGAGGTTCGCCGGCGCGCACCCGCTGCCCACGGCTCACCAGGATGCGGCTGACGCGGCCCCCGGCCGTGGAGGTGATGTCCTCCACCCCCTGGACCTGGATGAGCATGGGCCCCTGGGCGTACTCGTGCACGCTCACCACGGAGAGCCCCACCGCCAGGGTGAGCATGAGCGCCACCACCACCCAGTACGTGGCGCGCACCCAGAAAGGGGTGAGCTGGATCAGCGAGCCCTGGTATTCGCCCTGGTTGTAGTACTCGAGAGCCTCCTGACGGAAGAGGCCCTGCGGTTCATTGCTCATCCGCCTTGCCCTCGCGCGCGGCGGGAACGGTACAACCTCTCCAGGAAGTCATAAAGGACCAGCTCCTGGGCCCGCTGGTCGCCGGGCAACAGCCGGTTGGCCTGCATGTGGAGCAGGCTCTCGGAGATGGCCTCGGGGGGCAGGGTGAGCTTGCCCTCCGTCCAGGCGTGCCGCAGCCGCTCGCCCACGGGTTTCAGCCGCGCGGTGCGGCGCCGGAACGCGGCGAAGGCGGGCTGCAGCGGACCCTTGGAGGCATCAGCCGCCGCCAGCAGGGACTCCAGCCCCTTGCGCTCGGCGCGAAAGCGCAGGCCCAGCTGCTCTTCGAACGTCTTGTCCACGAGGAACTCCTTGCCGAAGTTCTCCCGCAGGCGCTGCGCCACCCCCAGCTTCGCGTCCAGGCTCAGCCCCAGATCGTCCAGCATCAGGTCCATACCCTTGAGGGCCAACCGCCAGCGCAGATCCACCCCCTCGTCGCCCGAGTAGGCCTCGACCAGCTCCAGGGCGGCCTCGCTGTCGGCGGCGAAGAGCTCCTCGACCATCTCGATGCCGCCGGGGCCGCCGTAGCGCTCCACCTCGCGCTCGTAGGTGTCCAGCTGGAGCCGCCACACGCTGCCCTCGGCCAGCAGGGGCGCGCAGGCCTTGTGCAGCGCCGGCCACGCCTCGGTCTGGAGCCGCTCCGGGGCGCCATGCAGCCGCAGCCGCACGTGATGCTCCGGGTCCGCGTAGCGGATGAAGAACCAGCGATCCACCACGCCCGAGGTGGCCAACTGCCGCAGCGTGTCCGCCAGCGCCGAGCGCAGCAGCCGGTCCGCGGTGGCCATGCCCGTGTAGAGCTTGGCGTAGAGCCACTCGGAGCCGGGGGCGAAGCGCCGGGGAGTGTCGCTGGGAGGCGGACCCTTGGGCTTGCGCACCGGTAGCGCGGGCGCGGTGCGCACGAAGGGCACCACCAGCTCGTGGATATAGCGCCCCTCACCGCTGTCCACGCACAGCTCCTCGGGCCCAGGGTACAGCTCCTCCAGGGTGGCGTAGGGCCGGTCCTTGATGAGGTGCAACAGCGTCTCCAGCGACAGCGTGTTGTCCAGGTCCAGCGGCAGCACGTTGTCGCCGTCCTTCAGGCACACCCACCGCGGCAGGCGCATCTGCTGGCGGAAGCGCTGGAAGGCCTCGAGGCGCTCGGCGGGGCGCAGCTTGCGCCACTCTCCCAGCTGTGGGCGGCCCAGGTTCCACTGGGCCAGCGCGAACACCGTGCGCCCATACCGCACCCGGGGCAGGAAGGCGGCCGAGTTGAGGGGGCCCCACTGGAAGCTGAAGCCCCGCTGATCCTGGTTCTGCAACAGGCCCAGGAACCGGTAGACGCCCACGCCGAAGATGTTGAACGAGTGGGCGTTGGACAGGCGGGGAATGACTTCCCGGCCGTGCTGCCCCGAGCGCAGCACCAGCCGTCCGTCCTCCAGGCTCAGCCACAGATCCTCCACGCGGATCTGCTGCTCCAAGGGCAGTCCGGACTGGCCCATGAAGACGATGTCGTGCTGGCGCACCGCGGGCCGGCAGATGACGTTGCCCATGCGGTCCTGCGGCAGGTGGACGATCTCCGCGAAGAGGGCATCCGGGCGCAGCTGCTCCTCGGCGCGTACATGCTCGCGCACACAGGCTTCGAGTGCCGGATCATTGTGGCAGAAGCGCCCCAGCATCATCGCGCCCGAGGGCCCGTGCGCGTGCTCCAGCACGAACCGGAACTCTCCCCGGTCCACCGCCTCCGCCGAGCGGGCCACCAGCGTGCCCAGCACGCCAAAGGCATCCGGCAAGACAGCCGACTCCTCGGGATCCAGGGTGGCCACGTCCTCGGGCGCCAGGACGAGCTCGTGGGCGTGCTGCCGCCACGTCTCCTCCAATCGGCGCTGCAGCAGCCCCCAGCGCTTGCCCAGCCGGGTGCGCTCCTGCCCCTTGCGCCCCTGGAAGGGCAGGCCCTGCAGCAGCGGGCTGGTTGAGGCACCCAGCCGGGTTTCGTTCTTGAGTCCCACCCCGCGCTCGTCGTCCAGCGCCTCCAGCAGAGGCACGGCCCGGGTCTCATAGCGCTCGGCGAAGCGCTCGCGGAAGCGCACCAGCAGGTCTCCTTCCGGAGCCCGGGAGGCGAAGTGCCGCAGCGCCTCCAGGCTGTCGAGGAGCTCGTGGGTAACGCGGCGCGAGAGCGTCAGGCCCTCCCCGGGCCGCAGGGAATCCACCTGGAACAGGCGGGGCAGCTCCACGGGGACGGGCAGCGCCTCCAGGCTCTGCGCCACCTGCCGGTAGGCCTCGGGGGCTGTGCCAGGGGCCGAGTTCATCTCCGTCAGCCGGGCCTGCACCGCGGACAGCTTCTCACGGACCGCCGCCAGCGCGGGGATGCCCCGAGCCTCTTCGATGAGGTGAGGGACGGGCTCGGCGCCGGACACGGTGGGAGCCCAGGTGGGGACCAAGAGCTGGGAGTCCACGATCTGCTCGACATACTGCCGGGCATCCTCCAGGGGGACCTCGGGATCCAGCGCCACCAGCGCCTCGGCCAGCTCCGCCAGCGTCGTGCCAGCCCGGGCTCGCTCCAGCGTGCTCTCCAGGTACGGCGTCGTCTCCATGGCGACCAGGTTGTAGGAGCGCCCCCGGGCGCGCTGGCGTGTCTCCAGGTAGCGCAGGTGGGTGGGGGTGCGGAAAATGCTGGAGTTGGGCACGTACTTCAGCGCGTGCAGCACCTCGGGGGTGCGCCGCACCTTGTCCACCAGCGTGCACACGTAGTCCATGTCCAGCCGGGTGTGCTTGCGCACGGCGGAGCGCTCCGCGAGGCGCAGGTGCGTCTGCTCGCCGAGCTTGCCCAGCGCGTGGGTAGCGAACAGGCCGAAGGGGGTGGCGCGCCCCGCCATGCGCGAGAAGTAGCGCACCAGCGTGCGCTCCACCTTCTGGCCCCGCTCGGAGGTGGGCGCCTCCAGCCACAGCGGCAGGCTCTCATCGAGGCTGGGCGAGGCCAGGAAGAGCGCCTCTCTCACCATGGGATCCTCGATCCAGCGCCGCAGGTACTCGCGCAGCCGACGGCTGTCCTCCGCGCGCACATCTCCGGGGCCTTGCTGGGCGAAAGGCTCGCTGGGGGCGGGGTTCCAGGCCGTCAGCGCGTCGAATGGGAGCAGTGGGGTTCGCAGCGCGAAGAAGCCAGCAGGGACAAACACGGGGGGCTGCTTGGAGCGTGGGCTGCGGTCGGTCATGAGCGTGGTGAGGGCAGGGGCTCCAAAAACGAATACGGAGGGACAGCCTGGGGCCATCCCTCCGCATTCTACACATCCATTCTCAGGACCGATTCAGCGCACCGGTACTCTGAGGAGAGAACCCACAGGCGGACTAGTTGGCCTGCGTGGTGCCACAGCCAGTGCCCTGGCAGCCGCTGCAGCCACAGCCGCTGATCAGACCGCCGACAACCTCATCCAGGAGGTCCAGCTGGCTGTCGTCGATGATGCGCAGGGTCTCCTTCTTGAGGGACAGCTTCATCTTGAGGGGCTCGGACTTGACGATGCTCATGACTGCCTCCGTGGGGGTATAATGACCACTCGGCCAGGCAAGGGGTCCTTGCCCTGAGTGGTAAACGGATATCTACACCCCTTTTCACCCCAAGTGAAGCAGGAAAATGCAGAATACGTCGTTTTTTTGTGGGTCCAGGAATCTCGGGCAAACACGTAACAGTTGGAGACCTGCGAAACCCCGGTCCGGGCCACCGGGCCTGAGATGGCGCACAGGGTGAAGGATTAGGCGGTTTTCCTGGCTTCCGTGGAGGCTGTGCCCAGCCGCAGGGCCGAGGCCAGCAGGCGGTAGCCGCGCAGCCGTGAAGCCTCGTCCGGAGCCACGTCCAGGAAGATGATCTCATCGGCCCGGTAACGGTGGGCGAGCGTCTCCAGCTTCTCCCGGCACTGCTCCGGGTTGCCGACCACCATCAGCGCCGGATCCATGCTGCCAATGCCCGTCAGCGCCAGCTTCCTGGCCTCTTCCTCCGTCTCGGCGCACAGGCCGCTGACGGCGACGATCATCTCAGGCTTGGGCTGGTGCGCGTTGGGGCGGAACTCGTCCAGGTAGATGGAGGTGATAGCGGGGTTGTCCCGGCTCTGCACGTGCGCCAGCGAGAAGCCGTAGCAGGTGCCGTGCTGGGCCGCGGTGCGCGCGGAGCCCGGGTTGGACAGCCCCAGCATCCAGAACGGAGGAGGCGGCGTGCCCAGCGGGTTGAAGGCCAGGGGTGACTCCCCGCGCACCAGCGAGAGCAACTGCAGGACGCGCTGGGAGTAGCCCTCGCGCACCTTCTCGATAGGCTCGGGCGCGCTCGGGGCGCGCATGGCCTCGATGACCGGCGGCTCGGCCTCGCCGCCGCCCACGCCCAGATCAATCCGGCCCGGGAACATGGCCTCCAGCATGCGGAAGGCCTTGGCCACGCGCATGGGGCTGTGGAGCTTCATCAGCATGCCCGCCACTCCGATGCGGATGCTCTCCGTGGAGCCGGCGATGAGCGGCACCATCAGGTCCGGCACGTGCTGGGCGTAGAGCAGCTCGTGGTGCTCGGCCATCCAGAAGCGCGAGTAGCCGAGCTGCTCCAACTCCTGCGCGACCCGGACGGATTCGTAGAGGCTGTGGTACGGCTCGAGGCCCGGGCGGATGAGACAGAAGTCGAGAATGCCCAGTCGCATGGCTCAGGCCTCAGGGGTGGCGGGGAGGGTGGGTTCGAGGGAGAAGAGGAAGGGCTGATCCCAGTCGGGGACCTGATCGGTGGCCGCGGCCAGCAGCATCAGCGCGATGCCCGTGGCGCCGAACTGGACGTTGCCCAGGGGGCGCGCGGGATCCTGCTCGAAGCAGTAGCCGCCGGGCCCGTTGCCGGGCTGGCGCAGGGCCAGGGTGTGCTCCACCCAACGGGTGGCGGCCTCCGCGAAGACAGGCTGGCCCGTGGCCTGGAACAGCCGTAGGAAGATCTGCGCGGTGCCAGCGGTGCCACAGCACAAGTTGGCGCTGTTGTTGTGAGGCTTGCGGTCCACTCCCTCGCGGGCAACGTGGGTGGCCCATTCGAGCGTGCGGGCCTGCCAGCCGGGGTCCCCCCAGGCGCGCGCGGCCCACCACAGCGCGGCGGTGATGCCCGGATTGCCAACGCACCAGCTGAAGCGCTCGTCCGTGACGGGTTCGGTACCGTGGAAGTAGTGGGGAAACTGCGGGTGTCCCGGCTGGGCTCGGCTGGCCATCCAGCGGAAGCCCTCCTCCAGCAGCGGCTGGGTCTTCTCCCGCGAGACACCGAGCGCGTGCGCCAGCGCCAGCATGCACAGCGCGCCGGGAATGCCGTGCGCCACGCCCGTGGTGTACAGGCCTTGGGGGAACGAGGCGTTGGGGCCGTGGAGGACCCAGTAGCCGCGCGGCATGGACCAGGTGACGCCCGCCTCCGAGCGCTCCGCGGCCTCTTCCGTCATGGCCACCGCGCGCTCCAGCAGCTGACGGCCCCGGGGGTGGGACACGCGCTCGGCCGCATACAGCCCCATGCCGGCCAGTCCATCCCGGATGTCACAAGGGTGAGGCCAGGGCGTGCGGTTCAATTCCTCGCCCAGCGCCTCGTCCACGGAGTCGAACAGCTCCGCGACGTCCAGGTCCGGATATCGCTGGGCGAGGCGCGCTGCCGCCCACCCCAGGCCGCTCAGGCCCCCGTGCAGGCTGCGAGGGGGCTTGGGATTCCGGGCAAACAGCGCCGCCGAGCGCTGGAGGCTGAGTGCCGCCTGCTCGATCAGGTCCGGTGCCACGGTGCGGGCCGCCATCTCGAAGAAGAGGGCGTAGCCAGCGTAGCCGCTGAGCAGCCCGGGCTCTCTGCCGAGCGGCTGGCTGGCGACGTCCTTGATGATGGCCTCGGCGGCTTCCAGGGCCTGGGATTGGAGGCGTCCTGTGAGCAGCGGCTTCCAGGGAGAGCTCATGTGTACCAGCATGCGGGGAGCGCTCACTCTATAAGTACGAGGGTGCCCGCCTCAACGGGGGGAGCCGGTTCCGCTGGAATTTCGAGGCACTGCGCTCAGACTGGGGAGATCTCCCTGCGACGGAAGGGGCGCTCCACCTTCTTGTTCGCCGTGCGCTTGAGCGCCCGCGCGAGCAGCCGCCGCGTGTCCCGAGGGTCCACCACGTCGTCAATCATGGCCATGGCCGCCGCACGCTCGATGCGGATGTGCTGGCGCAGGTTCTCCGAGAGCTCCTTCTTCATCGTGGCGGCCGCCTCGGGGCTCTCGGCGCCCTGCAGCAGCTTGCGCGCGGCGATGGACACCATGCCCTCGGCTCCCATCACGCCGATCTCCGCTCCCGGCCAGGCGATCAGCAGGTCCGGCTCGAAGGCCCGGCCGTTCATCACGTAGTAGCCCGCGCCGTAGCCCTTGCGCACCACCACCGTGAACTTGGGCACCGTGGCGCTCGCCACCGCGTACATCATCTTCGCGCCGTGGCGGATGATGCCCTGCTGCTCCACCTTCGTGCCCACCATGAAGCCCGGCACGTCCTGCAGGAACACCAGCGGGAGGTTGAACGCGTCGCACAGGTTGATGAACCGCGCCGCCTTGTCCGCCGAGTTCACGTCCAGGATGCCGCCCATGAACATCGAGTTGTTCGCCACGATCCCCACCGGGTAGCCGTCGATCCGCGCCAGCCCTGTGATCACGTTGCGCGCCCAGCGCGGCTTGAGCGGGAAGAACTTCCGGTCATCCACCAGAGACAGGATGACCTTGTGCATGTCGAACGCCTGCCGCGGGCTCTCCGGCACCACCTTCAGCAGATCCTCGTCTCGCCGGTCGAACGGGTCCGACGTGGGCCGGCGCGGCGGTTTCTTCTCGCAGTGAGAGGGGAAGAAGGACAGGTACTCGCGCACCGCCTCGAGGCAGGCCTTGTCGTCCGCGTACTCCGCGTCCGCCACGCCGGACAGCTCGTTGTGCACCTTGGAGCCGCCCAGCTCCTCCTCCGTCACCTTCTCGCCCACCACGGACTCCACCAGGTACGGGCCGCCGATCGCGATCGAGCTCGTCCCCTTCACCATGGGCAGGAAGTCC
>NZ_JBJMQP010000241.1:0-24792 GCF_045802625.1 Hyalangium sp.
CCACACGGAGGCGGTGGTGTCCGTCGCCTTCCACCCGAGCGGCAGGCTCCTGGCCACAGGGAGTGCGGACCACACGGCGCGGCTGTGGCGGGTGGACTCGGGGGAGTGTGTCCAGGTGCTGCGTGGCCATGCCGGCACGGTCCGCTGCGTGGCCTTCAGCCCGGACGGGGCCTGGCTCGCCTCGGGCGGCTTCGACAAGTCCATCCGGCTCTGGGAGGGGGACTCGGGAGCTGCCGGGCGTGTGCTGACGGGCCATGCCCACTGGGTCTTCCCAGTTGCGTTCAGTCCGGATGGGCGGTGGCTGGGCTCGGGCAGCGCCGACAGGACGGTGCGGCTGTGGGAGGTGGCCTCGGGCGCGCAGCTCCAGGTGCTGAAGGGGCATACGCGTGAGGTCTTCTCGCTGGCCTTCCACCCGGCGGGGGGCCTTCTCGCCACGGCGGGGTATGACCAGACAGTGCGGCTGTGGGAGCTGCCCTCGGGGCGCGAGCGCTGCTGCCTGCCAGACCATGAGGAGTGTGTGGAGTCCGTGGCCTTCCACTCGGATGGGAGCCGGCTGGCTTCAGCGGGCTACGACCATCAGGTGCGGCTGTGGAGCGTGGAGCCTCGGGCCTCTTGAGCGGCGCGAGGAACTGCCGGGAGACTCGAGGGCTCCCGGCAGTGGCACTGCGGGCGCGGTGATGGAGACGCGCCACGAATGCGGGGGAGTTACGCGGTTACTGCGGTGCAGCTGACGGACGCCTTGCAGCTGTCGATAGCGGTCTTGCTGTAGGCACAGCAGACCGGAACGGGAACCGGGGCGGTAGCTGCTCCACCGCGAACCTGATCCAGCTTCTCGTCAGTGAGGACCTTGAGCGTCTCCTTCTTGAGCTGCAGCTTCTTCATGGCAACCTCCATTGGGGGGGGGACTACACTGGGGGTGAGGGCGGCACTATACAAAGGGGTTTGCTCGCCGGGCAAACCGGGCGCCGAGCCCACGGCTCCTCGGGTGCTCTGTTGACCGATGAACGGTGGGGCTCACCGAAGCTGGGCGGCTACCAACTGGGCGTAGACGCCCTGACGGGCCAGGAGCTGCTCGTGCGTTCCGGCCTCGACGACCCGGCCCTCCTTCAGCGTGAGGATGAGGTCCGCCCCGACCACCGTGCTCAGCCGGTGCGCGATGACGATGCGCGTACACGACAGGCGGGACAGGGAGCGTTTGATGCGCTCTTCGATCAGGGCATCCAACGAGCTGGTGGCCTCGTCCAGCAGGAGGATGGGGGGCTTGCGGACCAGGGCGCGGGCCAGCGCGAGCCGCTGGCGCTGACCTCCCGACAGCGAGGCACCCCGATCGATCAGCAACGTGTCATAGCCCATGGGCATGGCGACGATCTCGTCATGGATGTCCGCCAGGCGCGCTGCCTGCATCACCTCCTCGAGCGTGGCCTCCTCTCGCGCCAGGGCGATGTTGGCGCGGATGCTGCCGCCAAAGAGGTAGGGCTCCTGGGTGACGATGCCCATCTGCTGGCGCACCGAGAGCAGATCCAACTCCTTCAAGTCCATGCCGTCGTAGAGCACCCGCCCGGAGGTGGGCGGGTAGAGGCCCAGCAGCAGCCGGGCCAGCGTGGACTTGCCCGCGCCTGACGGGCCCACGAGCGCGACGAGCTGGCCCGCGCGAATGTCCAGGGAGACCTCGTGGAGCACCGGGGACGCCAGGGGACCGTACTGGAACGAGACGCGCTCCAGGGAGATCTGCCCCGCCAGCGCAGGGGCCCGGCGGGCGGGGCCTGGGGGCTGCTCGGGCGGCGCGTCCATCACGTCTTGGATGCGCTCCAGGTAGCCGCCCAGCAGCTGGAGCTGCATCACGGTGGACACCAGGCTGGACAGGGGCAGGAGGAAGCCCGCCGCCAGGGCGTTGAGCGCGAACATGGTGCCCAGGCTCATCTGCCCCCGCAGCACCTGCCAGGCCCCGAAGCAGAGGATGAACATGGGCGAGCCCATCCGCAGCGCGCTCATCGCCGAGTCCGTCACCGCGCTGAGCCGGCCGCGCTCCAGGGAGAGGTTGAGCACGTCCATGAACGTGCCCGTCCAGCGGGTGACGCTCCGGTGCTCGCTGCCCAGGGCCTTCAGCGTCTCGATGCCCGCCAGCAGCTCCACTTGCTGGCTCTGGGAGCGGGCCTCGGCCTCCAGGCTGCGCGTGAGCAGCTCGCGCTGCTGCCGGCGCACCCCTACGAAGACGGCCACCTGGAGCAGCCCGGTGGCGAGCACCAGCAGCCCCAGCGAGGGGCTCGTGGCCAGCAGCAGCACCAGGTACAGGCTCACCATCGTCCCGTCGAGCAGGCCCGAGAGCGTGCCGGACGTGAGCATCTCGCGGATGGTGCCGTTGCTGCTCAGGCGGTTCATCAGATCGCCCGCCGAGCGCTGCTGGAAGAAGGCGTAGGGCAGGGTGACCAGGTGATTGAGGAACTCGAGCGTCATCCGCGCATCCAGCCGGGTGCGCAGCTCGAGCAGCAGGCGGGCGCGCACCAGGGATGCCAGGAAGTGGAAGACGACGAGCGACAGCATGCCCGCGGCCAGCACGCGCAGCAGCTCCTGGTCCCCGTGCGGCACCACGCGATCCACCACGGCGCCGGTGAGCACGGGCAGGCCCAGCGCGAACAACTGCACCAGCGCCGAGGTGACGAGGATGCGCGCCAGGCCTCCCCAGTGCTCGCGCAGCAGGAGCATGTAGCGCGACGCCGTGCGGCGGGGCCGCTCCGAGGGCTCGAAGTCCTCGCCAGGCTCGAGCACCAGCCCCACACCGGTGAAGCTCAAGCCGAACTGGGACAGGGGAATCCGCCGCCGCCCCACCGCCGGATCCACGATGTCCACCATGCCCGAGCGCACCCGCTCGAACACGACGAAGTGGCGGAACTCCCAGTGGAGGATGGTGCCCGGCTCCAGGAACTCCAGCTCCTGGAGCTCCACCTTCACCCCGTAGCCGTTCATCCCGTAGTGGCGGGCGCCCTCCAACAGGTTCCTCCCGGAGGAGCCGTCCCGGTCCACCCCCACCACCTCGCGCACCTCGGCCAGCGGCACCTCCTTGCCATGGTAGGCCATCACCATCGCGAGGCAGGCCGCGCCACACTCGCTGGCGCTGAGCTGCTGGAGATAGGGCACGCGCCGGGGCCGGCCCCAGAGCCCCAGCCGCCGCGGCATGGAGGAGCCCTCCTCCATGGAGGGAGGGGCTTCAGCGGGAGGCGTGGGGCTGGAGGGCTGGGACATGAGCGGCTCAGCGGAGCAACGCCTCGAGGCTCGGCACGAGCGCCAGCAGGATGGGCTCCGAGGTGACCCTCACGTGGGCCGTGCCAGGCATTCCATCGGAGTAGGGCGTGGGCCGTCCCTCCACCTCGAACGTCCTCGCGGGCAGGCGCGCCCGTACCGCCACCATGGCGCCGTGCACCTCGAGGCTCTCTGCCTGCCCCAGCCCCAGGTAGCGGCGCGCCTCGTCGGGTTCCACCAGCGCCTCCCCCACCGCTTGAATGACGAGCTCCTGGTACGCGGAGGGGAAGCCGCGCAGCTCCAGGCGCAGCGGCGAGCCCACGCGGAGCCGCGAGCGGTACTCGCCGGGCAGCAGCGCCGTCACCACCGCCGAGCCCTGGGCCGTCGGCTCGGTTCGCTCGTCCAGGCGCACCACGGCAGGCCCGGTGGCGTAGACGGACAGGCGCCCGAGGAGCGTGAAGCCCACGAAGAAGACGGCCGCTCCCAGCAGCAGCGCCAGCGTCCAGGGAGTCCAAGAGGGCGGCAGCCGCAGCACGCGGCCATACTCCTGGGCGCCCGCATGATGCTCGAGCGCCTGTCTGCGGAACAGCTCGTCCTGGCCGTCCGACATGGGGACCTCCGAACCCTGACGGTTATCGCTCAAGTGCTCCGCAATTCAAAACCCAGGGGAGTGGGGGCGCACCGCCGCGTCATGCTACGCTGGCGCCTGCATGAGCGCTCGTGAGGGTCGGCTGGTCTCCGCGGGATTTCCCTTCACGGACTCCGGCTTCTTCGTGCTGCGGACGCCGCTGCTGCCCTTTCAGGAACTCCAGCGCTGGGCGGAGGGGCTGGAGGCGGCCCAGGCCTCGCCGGAGGAACTCGAGTCCGCGCTGGCACGTGACCGGGAGCGGCTGCGCGCCCACCTGCGCCGGGTGTTGGAGCTGCCCGAGGTTCGCGAGGCGCTCTTCGTGGCCTCTCCGGCGCTCCACGAGAGCCTCCCGCTGTGGCTCAAAGCCCCGGACAGCGAGCGGGGCGCCAAGGTGGAGCGCAGCCTCGTGCGCTACCTGGCGCGGATGGCTGGGCGGCCCACCCCCTTTGGCTTGTTCGCTGGCTGCTCGGTGGGGGACACCGGCGGCAAGACTCACCTGAGGCTCGGCTCGCGCCGGGAGTACCAGCGGCACACCCGCCTGGACATGGACTACGTGTGCGCTCTCTCCGAGCGCCTCTCCAGCTCGCCCGGGTTGCGCCCGCACCTGCACCATGCGCCCAATGACAGCCTGTACCGCGCCAGCGGCCAGCTTCGCTACACCGAGGGGCGGTTGCAGGGGCGGACGCGCTCGTATCACCTGGTGGCGGTCGAGCCGGACACCTACCTGGAGGCGACGCTCGCGCGAGCGGCGCAGGGAGCCCGGCCCTCGGAGCTGGCGCGTGCGCTCTGCGAGGCGGATCCGGACATCAGCGCCGCCGATGCCGAGGAGTACGTGGGGACGCTCATCGACAACCAGCTCCTCGTCTCCGAGCTGCGCCCCGCTGTCACGGGCCCCGAGCCGTTACCCGGCCTCATCTCCCGGCTGAAGGAGCTGCCCGGTGAAGGGCCTGCCTGCGCGCGGCCACTGGCGCGAGTGCACGGGGCGCTGGAGGAGCTGGATGAGGGAGGGCTGGGCGCCCATCCCGAGCGCTACCAGGACATGGCGCGGTGGCTGGCGGAGCTGCCCGCGCCCGCAGAGCTGCCACGGTTGTTTCAGGTGGACATGTTCAAGCCGGCTTCGGGGCTCACCTTGGGAGCCCGGGTGCTGCGTGAGCTGGCGCTGGGCGTCCAGGTGCTGCACCGGCTCGCGCCGCGCCCTCGGGAGAGCGATCTGAGCCGTTTCCGCGAGGCCTTCGCCGAGCGCTACGAAGAGCGCGAGGTGCCCCTGCTGGAGGTGCTGGACGAGGAGGCCGGGCTGGGCTTTGGCCGCGCCGGACAGCCCGGCTCCGAGGCCGTGCCGCTGCTGGAGGGGTTGGCCTTGCCCATGGCCGAGAGTGAGCCTCGTGTCGGCTTCGGCACCCGCCAGAGCCTCCTGTTGCGCCGGCTCCAGGAGACGGTGCAGGCCGGCGAGCGCGTGCTCCGGTTGACGGAGCGAGAGCTCGAGGCGATGCAGAGCCCGGAGCGGCAGCCGCTGCCCGATGCGTTCGCGGTGACGGCCACCGTGGTCGCGGACTCCGAGGCCGAGGTGGAGGCAGGGCGGTTCCAGCTCTGCCTGGACACGGTCTCCGGCCCCTCGGGAGCCTTGCTGCTGGGGCGCTTCTGCCATGGAGATGAAGCCCTGCACGAGAAGGTGCGGGCCCACCTGCGCGCCGAGGAGGCGCTGCGCCCGGAAGCGGCGTTCATGGAGATCGTCCACCTGCCCGAGGGGAGGGTCGGCAACATCCTGGCGCGTCCGGTGCTGCGCGCGTATGAGCTGCCCTTCCTGGGACGCTCGGGCGCGCCCGCGGAGCGGCAACTGGCGCTGACGGATCTCCGGGTGTCCGTCCGGGGCGGGCGGATCGTCCTTCGCTCCGAGCGCCTGGGGCGCGAGCTGATCCCCCGGCTGACGAACGCGCACAACTATGGGAGCCGGAGCCTGGGCCTCTACCGCTTCCTCTGCATGCTCCAGCACCAGGAGGTGGCCGGGGGGCTGTCCTGGGACTGGGGGCCGCTGCGCAGTGCGGGGTTCCTGCCGCGGGTGAGCTTTGGGCGTCTGGTCCTCTCGCTGGCGCGGTGGGTGCTGGCGGGAGAGCGGCTCAAGCCGTTGGGCGAGGCCGAGGGCGCTCAGCGCTTCGCCGCGGTGCAGGCCCTGCGCCAGGAGCTCCGGCTGCCACGCTGGGTGGCGCTGGAGGATGGCGACAACGTGCTCCCGGTGGATCTGGACAACGTGCTCGGCGTGGAGACCTTCGTCCAGCTGATCAAGGACCGGCCCGGGGCATGGCTGGTGGAGCTGTTCCCGGAGCCGGAGGGGCTCTGCGTGGAGGGCGCCGAGGGCCGCTTCGTCCATGAGCTCATCGTCCCCTTCGTGCGCACCCAGCCCGCTGAGGCCCGAGTGGCGGCTCCCGCCCCCGCCGCCCCGGTGGCCTCCTCCGCTCGCCGCTTTCCCCCGGGCTCCGAGTGGCTCTACGCGAAGCTCTATGCCGGGCCCGCGTCGGTGGATCGCCTGCTCACCCAGGTGGTCGCGCCGGTGGTGGCCTCGGTGCTGGGCTCGGGGGCGGCGGATCGGTGGTTCTTCATCCGCTTCGGAGACCCACAGTGGCACCTGCGCCTGCGCTTCCATGGAGCCCCTCGCGTGCTGCGCAACGAGGTGATGGACGCGCTCAGCTCCGCGCTGGAGCCGCTGAGGCAGCAGGGGGTGTGGTGGAAGCTCCAGCTCGACACCTACGAGCGGGAGGTGGAGCGCTATGGCGGGCCCGAGGCCATGCTGCTGGCCGAGCAGCTCTTCCAGGTGGACAGCGAGGCGGTGCTGAGCCTGCTGGAGCGGCTGAGCGGAGACGCGGGGGCGGACGCGCGCTGGCGCCTGGCGCTGCGCGGGATGGACCTGCTGTTGTCGGACCTGGGCCTGGAGCTGGAGGCGCGCGCTCGGGTGGCGCGCCAGGCCCGGGACGGTTTTGGCCGGGAGTTCCAGTCCGATGCGGTCCTCGAGCGGCAGCTGGCCGGCCGGTTCCGCCAGGAGCGCCGGGCGCTGGAGGCCCTGCTCTCGGACGTGGAGCCGGTGGATGCAGCGCTGGCGCCCGGCCTCGCGGTGCTCCGGGAGCGCTCGCACAAGCTGGCACCGATTGCCGCCGAGCTGAGGGGGCTCCAGGCTCGGGGCCGGCTGCCGGTGCCGCTGGAGGAGCTGGCCTGGAGCTTCCTCCACATGCACATCAACCGGATGAGCCGGGCGGCGGCGCGGGCCCAGGAGCTGGCCCTCTACGACTTGCTCACCCGGCTCTACGCGTCACAGGTGGCGGTGCGCAAGCCCGGGGGGCCGCCGGGCTGAGCGCGGCGGCCCGGGACATGCGGGCACCCCCGCCGCTCACCGCTCCATCGGCGTCTGCTTCACGTGCCAGATCTCCTCGGCGTACTGCTTGATGGTGCGATCCGACGAGAAGATGCCGGCCCGCGCCACGTTGAGGATGCACTTGCGCGTCCACGCCTCGCGGTCTCGGTACACCCGCGCCACCTCCTCCTGCTTCTTCATGTAAGCGTCGAAGTCGGCCAGCACCAGGTACCGGTCCTCCTCCAGGAGGTTGTCGATCAGCGGCTTGAAGAGGTTGCGGTCCTCCGGCGAGAAGAAGCCCGTGGAGATGAGATCCATCGCCTCGCGCAGCTCCAGGTGCTCGGTGTAGATGTCCCTCGGCCGGTAGCCCGCCTTCTTGCGGGCGATCACCTCGTCCGCGGTGAGCCCGAAGAGGAAGAAGTTCTCGTCTCCCACCGCCTCGCGGATCTCCACGTTCGCCCCGTCCAGCGTGCCCAGCGTCAGCGCGCCGTTGAGCATCAGCTTCATGTTGCCGGTGCCGGAGGCCTCCCACCCCGCGGTGGAGATCTGCTCGGACACGTCCGCCGCCGGGATGATGTGCTCGGCCAGGCTCACCCGGTAGTTGGGCAGGAACACCACCTGCAACCCCGTGGTGCCCGCGTCGCTGTTGATCACCTCGCCGATGCCGTTGATGAGCCGGATGATCAGCTTGGCCATCTGGTAGCCCGGCGCCGCCTTGGCGCCGAAGAGGAACGCCCGCGGGTGGATGATGGTGGACGGATCCCTCCGGGCCCGCATCCACAGCACCACCACGTGCAGCGCGTTGAGCAGCTGCCGCTTGTACTCGTGCAGGCGCTTGATCTGCACGTCGAAGATGGCCTCCGGGTTGAGGCTCACCGAGCGCAGATCCTTCACGTGCTTGGTCAGGTCCTGCTTGTTCAGCTGCTTCACCTCGCGGAAGGCCTTGCGGAACTCCGTGTCCTCCAGGTGCTCCTCGAGCTTGCGCAGCCGCTCCAGGTCCGTCTCCCAGCCCTTGCCGATGCGCGAGGTGATGAGCTTGGACAGGCGCGGGTTGCACCACGCCAGCCAGCGCCGCGGCGTCACCCCGTTCGTCTTGTTGTTGAAGCGCTCCGGGAACATCGCCGCGAAGTCCGGCAGCACGTCCCGCCGCAGCAGGTCCGTGTGCAGCGCCGCCACCCCGTTCACGCTGTGGCTGCCCACCACCGCCAGGTGCGCCATGCGGATGCGCTTCTCGGCGCCCTCCTCCACCAGGCTCAGCCGCTGCAGCCGCTCCTCGTCGAAGGGGTAGCGGATCTGCACCTGCCGCAGGAAGCGGTGGTTGATGTCGTAGATGATCTCCAGGTGGCGCGGCAGCAGGCGCTCGAACAGGGTGACGGGCCACTTCTCCATCGCCTCGGCCAGCAGCGTGTGGTTGGTGTAGCCGAACGTCTGCTGGGTGATGTGGAACGCGTCGTCCCAGCTCAGCCGCTTCTCGTCCACCAGCACGCGCATCAGCTCCGCCACCGCGATGGCCGGGTGCGTGTCATTGAGCTGGATGGCCACCTTGTTGGGGAAGTCCCGGAAGTCCGTGTGAGTCTTCAGGTAGCGCCGGACGATGTCCGCGATGGAGCAGGCCACGAAGAAGTACTGCTGCTTGAGCCGCAGCTCCTTGCCCGCCTGGAACGCGTCGTTCGGGTAGAGGACCTTGGAGATGACCTCCGAGTCGTTCTTCTCCACCACCGAGCGCTCGTAGTCGCCCGCGTTGAACAGCAGCAGATCAAACTCCTCGCTGGCGCGCGCCTGCCACAGCCGCAGCGTGTTCACCGTGTTGTTCTGGAAGCCGGCGATGGGTGTGTCGAAGGGCACGCCCACCACCGTCTTGCCGCCCACCCAGCGCGCCACGGGTTGCCCGCCGGCGCCCTGGTGGTGCTCCACGCGCCCGAAGAAGCGCACCGGCACCGCCTTCTCCGGCCGGACGATCTCCCAGGGGTTGCCGAACTTGAGCCACTCGTCGGCGCGCTCCACCTGGTAGCCGTCCACCAGATCCTGCGTGAAGATGCCGAACTCGTAGCGGATGCCGTACCCCATGCCGGGGTAGGCCAGGGTGGCCAGCGAGTCCAGGAAGCACGCCGCCAGCCGCCCCAGGCCGCCGTTGCCCAGGCCCGCGTCCGGCTCCATCTCGATGAGGGTGGTCAGGTCCACCCCCACCTCGCGCATGGCCTTCTCCGCCGGCTCGTACAGGCCGGTGTTGATCAGGTTGTTGCCCAGCGCCCGGCCCAACAGGTACTCCGCGGACAGGTAGTAGGCCCGCTTGACGTCCTTCTCGTAGTAGTTGCGCGCCGTCTTCACCCAGTGGTGGGCGAGCCTGTCCCTCACCGCCAGCGACAGCGCCATGAAGCGGTCATGCGGGGTGGAGGTCTCGGGGTGCTTGCCGCGCGAGTAGCGGATGTGATCCAGGAAGCCCCGGCGCACATTCGCCGGCTCCCGGCCGGTGCGGGAGACATCCTCCTCCTCGGATGGGGGGAGGGCAGGGGTCTGGAGCCTCAGCGGTTCGGACATCGAAGCAGATCCTCTCTGGGGCCGCGGTCCTGGGGTGCGGCCGGAGCCCTCCGTTTATCGCGACTGCCCGGCCGCCTCCACCCTTCCGTGAGGGTCTGCTAAAAGGACGGCTGGAAGTCGGGGGGCCACCCTGCGGCCGACGGCGGAGGCCAGTGTCCCATGATGAGCAGCAGTGACACCCCTGAGCTCGTCCGCCGGCTGGAGCTGGTGCGGCCGGTCCATACGGTGAGGGGCCTGGCCTTCAACGCCATCCTGGCCCTGGTGGCCCAGCAGGCGGGCGAGGAGGCCTCGGCGCGGCTGTCCCGGCAGCTGGGCCTGCGGCGGCTCGTCGACTTCTTCTCCTACCCGGCGGGCGACTTCATGCGGCTGCTCTTCGCCGCCTCGGAGGCGATCCAGCCCTCCGTGGGGACACAGGAGGCGGCGCTCCGGGCCTGCGGCACCGCGTGCCTGAACCACTTCTTCTACTCGTCCACGGTGGGCCGGGCGCTGGCGAAGATCATGGGCCGCAAGGATCCGCTGCGGGCCTTCTCCAACACGCCCATCGCCTACGCCACGCTGGTGAACTACGGCTCGCACGAGTGCGAGGTGGTGGGGCCCCGGCAGCTGCGCCTGGTGTTCCGAGGCGACATGCAGCCGGCTCCCTTCCACGAGGGCACGCTGGCCGCGGCGCTCCAGGTGACGGGCGTCCAGGGGACGGTGAAGAGCACCGTCCACGGGCTGGACCATGTCGAGTTCCTGATCGAGTGGGAGTGAGGGCGGAATCCCGTTGGCTCGAGCAGGGCTATGACTGGAGCGGTAGCGCCTCGTGTTCGCCTCGGCCTGGAGGCTCTGCTGACGGGAGGCTTCCCATGAGCACGTGTCTGGTGAGGGCCTTGGGGCGCGGAGCAAGAGCGCTGTGGCTGGGGACGTTGCTGCTGCTGGCCACCGGGTGCGCCACGGTGTCCGTGCTGCCCGGCTCGGACATGGCGGTGCCGGACGGCTGGCCGGAGGAGGCTTCCAGTGATGAGGAGTTGCTGGCGCCCTTCCTGGCGTGTCCCTCGGTGGGGGACTTCCTGGCGTTGCAGCGCGGCGTGGACATGGGGCGGGTGGTGGAGCGGCTGGGGGATTGGAGCGCGGTGCGGCTGGGCGCGCTGGGGCCGCTGGTGGATGCCAGAGCCTCGCAAGTGCTCACACGCAAGAGGGCCTCCTTCCTGCTGAAGGCCACGCAGGATTACGGCGCCGCTGCCCAGATCTTCGCCCTCTTCATCGTCCACACCGCGTTTGACGACGAGCTGGACGTGCTGCTGCGGCGGCTGGCGCACGACAAGCAGTTGGGCCAGACGCTGGGGCGGATGGAGGCGGTGCGCCAGGAGTTGGAGCGGCGCGGGCTGAAGCTGAAGGACTACCCGGAGCGTGGCGAGCGAGCTGCGGACGTGCTCCGGGGGTTGGGACAAGCCGCCGTGGATGGGCTCAATACCGCTCCGTCCAGCGAGAACGCGCGCTACCTGAACATGACGGCGCAGCTCCAGCAGATGCCCCCCGCCTACCAGGAGGCACAGCGGGAGCTGGAACAGGAGCTGATGCGCGAGCACTACGCCCCCAGCAACGCGGCGCTGGGCGCCTTCGACCAGCTGACCTTCGGAGTGCCGCTGGGCTTCTACCACCTGGCGGTGGGGACGGCCCACGGGCTGGGGGAGCTGTGGCAAGGACAGTACGAGCAGGCCACGCGCGAGCTGGCACCAGCGGCGCTGTTGGTGGCGCTGTACGCCGGAGGCAAGGGAGCGCGGTACCTGGCTCCAACGGAAGGAGGCCGAGCGCGGCTGGGGCTGCCGGAGCTGAGGCTGGAGGCGCTGCGGAGCGTGGCGTGGCAGGTGGCCGAGCGGCTGGGGGTGGACGGGCTGGGGGATCTGGCGCGCTACATTCGAGCCAGCCGGGAAGCCGCCGTGTTCGTGGGAGCCGGAGGAGAGCCCGCCGCCGTGGCGCTGTACGAGGCGCGCGGCAACGTGGCCCGAGCGCAGGCGTGGCTGTCCGAGGCCCGGCCCGAGCGCACGGGAGCCCCGGAGCCGAAGGTGGCCACGAATGGAGCGCTGGGCGGAGTGGCCTCGCTGGTGGACGAGGCGTCCGGCTACAGCGCGGAGGTGGTGGAGGCCAAGCTCCAGCAGGCGGAGTGGGAAGCCCCAGGTCCACGCCTGCCCGCGGAAGTGGCGCTGCTTCACAAGCTGCGCTCCACGCTCTCCTCTCCACCGCCCGGCGTGCCGGAGGGCTACGCACTTTGGGAGGACTACCTCACCTACCGCCAGCGGCGACTGGCGGAGCTGGAGCAAGGCAAGGCCACGGAAGGGCCGCTGCGGTGGCAAGCCTATGAGCGGATGCGAGGAGCCTTCGCCCGGGGGCTGGCCTTCGAGCGGGCCATGGTGGAACTACTGCGCACGGATTCCCGCCTGCCACTGGCGCAGCGCCAATGGCTCAAAGGTTTCAACCAGCCACGCATTGAAGTCCATGTGGGGGTATCCAAACCAGGGGTGCCGGGAATCCGCTTCGCGGATGTGCTCGTCATCGAGCAGCGGCCCCCTGCGGGCCAGTCTCCCCGTGTGGAGACCTTCAGCTTCAAGAGCCGCAACTTGGCGCCATTGGATCCGGAGCCTCTGAGTGACCAAATCAAGGCGGACGCACGTGCTGCCCTGGCCTACTATGGGGGGACACTGGACATCCGGCGGCCTTCCCTCAAGCAGCCCGTGGAGGTGCAGCGTGTCCGTCTTGTCTACCAGGGGGGCGCCCTCCTGCCTGAGGAGCCGAAGAGATTTGACGACGCCGTGAACGAGGTCAAAGAGGACGTCCCAGGGGTGGAGGTGCTGGTGCAATGAAGTCGCAGGTGCCACAAGCCTTGAAGAGGGAGGACAGCCTCGATCTCTATTGGAAGGGAACCTTCGCTCCACAACTGGACGTGGAGCGCGCGTTGGAGCCCTTCTTCCAGGCGCTGGAGGAGTACGCCGAGGAGTGGATGCCGGATTTCGTGGAAGGCAAGCGCCGCCGCAAATACTCCCGGGCCGCCGTCTGGAAGACTCTGAAGGAACGCCTGGAGCAGTATCAGACCAGTGCGAGCTGCGGGCTCTATCACTCCACGTATCCCTTCGTGTCCTCGTCGGTCAGCTTCGGGCTCCTGCCCACTCCCCACTCACTGCGTGCCACCCTCTATGTGCAACCGCTGACCTTCTTCAACCAGGAGGAGCGCTGCCGGAGCTTGGTGGAAATGGTGCGCGCTTGGTCCTCCCAATACCCGGTGTCCTATGCCGCTGCTCACAGTAGCGCAGACGAGGTACTAGCGGACGCTCCCTACTATGGCCGCGACAAGGAGACCGCGCGGCGTGACGGGTTCGACAAGATCTACGAGGTGTGCTGGCTGAATGTGTTTGGCCCGCAGTTGGTTGAGACGGTGGGCCGTGAGCGGATGCTCTCCACTCCCGCCCACCGGGTGGAGGAGTTGCCCAATGGCTCCATTCTGCTGGTGACGTGGCCCACCGCCGCTGACTTCACCCGCGAGGAGGCCCGCCAAGCCCAGGCCCGCGCCCTGGTGCACCTGCGCCCGGAACTCGACTACGACACCGTGCTGCGCTCCCTGCATGAGCGCAACGCCGCTCTGGTGCCCGTAGAGCCCCGCTTCCACCCGGACGTGGCCCCGCTGCTCTCCCGGCTGGCGGACGAGGCCGGCGTCGCCAGGCGCCAGCGGCGCATTGCCGAGTTCAACGCCTACCAGCCGCCCGAGCCCGAGGAGTGGTTACCCGCCAGTGCGGCCCTGCCCTCGGATGTGCCGGACACGAAGGCGGCGCTGGAGCACTACTCGCTGCTGGCCGAGTACCTGGTGGCCATGCGGCACACCGACATTCCCTCCGTCTTCGAGCAGACCCCCGAGTCCCTCACCGACGTGGATGCATGGTTCTGGCTGGAGAACTTCCCGGAGACCTTCGAGCGGCAGCTCATCGATCAGCGGGCGGTGCCCACAATCGGGGCCTACCTGGGCCAGGTGCTGGTGCGTCACCTGGGCGGACAGTGGATTCCTCGCAAGAAGCTAGAGGAGGCACAGGTGCGGGTAGGCCAGCGAGTGTGGCTGCCCTTCGTCCGCGCCCACCGCTACCTGCGCTCGCGCCAGTCGCTGCTGGACTCCTCGCTCACCCAGCTCTACCGCGTGGCCGAGCGACACCGAGGCTGAGCGGGCTCAGGGCGCGGAGGCGGAGGCGGAGGCGGCCTTGGGGCCATGGCCCGGGGTGCCCGCCACGGCGGCCATGGAGACCGAGTCCAGCTGCGAGGCCAGCTCCTTGGCGCGCGCCAGGAACTCCGGCAGCTGCGTCTTGGGCAGCGGCTCGGCGCGGGGGAACTTCTGGGTGAGCGGGTTGACGAACTGCCCGTTGCGCTTGAGGGCGAAGTGCAGGTGCGGCCCCGTGGTGCGGCCGGTGTTGCCCGAGTAGGCAATCACCTGCTTCTGGCTCACCCGCGCGCCCACGCGCACCCCGGCGCCGTACTTGGACAGGTGCAGGTAGCACGTCTCCAGGCCGTTCATGTGGCGCACGCACACGGTGTTGCCGCCGGGGCCCGTGTTCTCCGCCCGCGTCACCGTGCCGTCGGCCACCGCCCACACCGGCGTGCCCACCGGCGTGCCGTAGTCCACGCCGTTGTGGTCCTTCACGTACTGCAGCACCGGGTGGAAGCGCGAGCCGAACGTGCTGGTGATGTGCGCATACTTCAGCGGGCTCTTGAGGAACGTCTTCCGCGCGCTGGCCCCGTCCTCCTGGAAGTAGGTGGCCTGCTCGTTGGGCGGCTGGTAGCGGAACACGCGCTTCTTGCCCACCAGCCCCCCCTCGTAGGCCGCGGCCAGCACCTCGCCGTAGCGCAGCACCCGGCCCTTGGAGACGAACTTCTCCACCAGCGCCCGCGCCGTGTCGCCCTTGCGCGTGTCCCGGTAGAAGTCGATGTCCCAGGCGAACACGTCCGCCAGCACCACGCCGATGCTCGGGTCCTCTCCCGCCGCCAGCGCCGCCTCGTACAGCGAGCTGTTGATCTCCAGCGACACCACGGCGAGCTGCTTCTCCACCTCGATGGTGCGCTTGCTGCCCACGTACTTGTCGCCGTCGCGGCGCACCTGCCACTCGTCCACCGCGCTCTGGCGGTAGTCGAAGAAGTCCAGCACGCCCTCGCGCATCACCAGCCGGAGCTGATCTCCCGGGCGGGACTTGCGGAAGTCGAACACACCCTCCAGCGCGGAGATGACGGCCTCCACCTGCGCGTCCGGCAGCGCCGCCTCGTGCAGCGCCTGCGCGAGCGTCTCCCGCGGCTCAATGCGGCGGTTCTTCACTTCATAGGTGTAGGACGCGGAGGCGAGCGGAGCGGCCAGCAGGGCCGCCAGGCAGAGCAGGGGAGGGATTCGCATGGACGGTGATACAGGAGTGTAGAAGAGGTTCCCGCCCCTGCCCAAATCCTGGCCGGGAAATCTCCCACGCTCGCCCGGCCGCCTGCTCCCGGGCCTACGGCTTCTGCTGCTTCTGGCGCTTGAGGCGCTGGTACTCCTGCCACTCCGCGTCCGCGCGGGCCAGCAGCCGGGACAGCTCCTCCTCCTCGGCGGTGAGGGCCTCTTCCGGCGGCTGCTCTCCGCCCTCGCCCGAGGCGCCCACCGAGCCGCCCTCCGTGGCCGCGTGCGCCAGCCGCACCGCGGCGGACTGGGTGGCCAGGCCCGGCCAGTTCGTCCGCCCCCGCTCGATGCTCACCTCGACCCAGGGATCCTTCGCGGTGTTCTCCCGCGGATCCAACACCAGCCGTGCCCGCAAGTCGCCGTGGAAGCGCACCATCAACGCGCCCAGCACCTTCTGGAAGAAGGCGCCCTGCGCGTCCTGGGAGATGCAGATCTCCACCAGCTCCGCGGCGTCCCCCTCCACGTGGAAGCGCAGGAAGCTGTCGTGGCCGTCCTGCTCCACCACCAGCGTGCCGTCCTCGTCCCGCTCGAGCCGCACCGGCAGCGCCGGGCCCAGCTCTTTCGAGAGCCGCTCCAGCGCCAGCCTGGGCAGCTCCAGCCGATAGGAAAGCACCTCCACTGTTTCGATGCGCGAGCCCATTGCGTTCGTCACTCCGGCAAACCCAGAGACTCTAGAGCTCCACCTTCTTCTCCGAGTGGTTCTGGCCGTCGTAGCGTAGCATGACGCCCTTGCCGTCGTATCGCGTAACGATGTTGACGGGGCGGCGCCAGAGCGACTGTAGATTTCTCAGCGTCTCCCGGGCGTAGTCGCCCTTCAGGTCCTGCCCGTCGTGCTTGTGGGCCAGCAGCAGCTCGCCGCGGTTCTCGAAGTTCCCGTCGATCACCTCGATGATGGGCTGGCCGAAGTTCGTCAACCCCTGGAGCAGCTTGGTCTTCACCTTGCGGAACTCCCGGTCGAGGATCTCCCACGAGTTGCGCTTGTCGTTGAAGCCGTAGACGAAGAGCTTCTGCTCGATGGCGAACTCGGGGGTCAGGAACGTGTCGATGAAGGTGATGTCGTTGTAGTGCTTGCGGACCTCGAAGATCTTCTCGCGGCCGGCGCCCAGCTTCTTGTCCCACGAGCCGCGGGCCCGCAGATCATCGCACTCGTCCCACTCCTTGCCGAAGCGGCCCTTGTTCCAGCGCTCCTCGATGTCGCGCCACAGCTCGATGCCCAGCTTGTACGGGTTGAGCGCGCCGGGCCGGGTGCCCATGGTGCCCGAGTGCCGGTCCGCGTAGTCGATGATCTCGTCATCTTTCAGGGCGCGGCGGGTCATGATGGTGGAGTGCCAGTAGCTGGCCCAGCCCTCGTTCATGATCTTCGTCTGGCCCTGGGGCGCGAAGTAGTAGGCCTCGTCGCGCAGGATGCTGAGGATGTCCGCCTCCCACGGCTCCAGCGGGGCGTGCTCCAGCAGGAAGTAGAGCACGTCGCGCTGGGCGCGCTCGGGGAACTTCTTGGAGCGCTGCTTCTCGTCCTCCACCTTCTTGCGCTGGCTCTCGAGGAACTCGCTGGGGTTGATGAAGCCGCGCATGTACTCGCGGCCGACCTTGAAGCCCTCCACGCGCTCGTTGGCCTTGGCCTCGTCCTCGGCCCGCCGCGGGTCCGGGTTGCGGCGGATGTGCGGGGCGTGCTGATCGATCAAGTTCTCCAGGCTGAGCGTCCGGTCGATGAAGTCCTCGACTTTCTCAACGCCGATCTTGTCGATCCACCGCCGCACGCGCGTGGCGTGGTTGGCCATCTCGTCGATCATCCGCCGGTTGGTGTGGCGGAACGAGAAGTTGTTCTTGAAGAAGTCGCAGTGCCCGTACACGTGGGCCATCACCAGCTTCTGGTCCACGTCCGCGTTGCTCTCCAGGAGGTACGCGTAGCAGGGATCATTGTTGATGACGAGCTCGTAGATCTTCGACAGGCCGTACTCGTAGCCCTTGGAGAGCTGCTCGTACTCCATGCCCCAGCGCCAGTGCGGGTAGCGGTTGGGGAAGCCTCCGTAGGAGGCCACCATGTTCATCTCGTCATACGTCACCACCTCGAACACGGTCTCGAAGAAGTCGAGCCCGAACTCGCGGGCGTAGGCGAGGATCTCCTCGTTCAGAGCGGCCAGGCGGGGTGTGAGGCTCTTGGGCATCGGGCGGGTGCTCCGTGGAGGCGAGGCGGCGCTTCAGCGGCCCTTGCCGAGGAAGTCCTTGATGGAGTTGTAGATGGCGTCCTTGTCGGCGATCTCGCTGAGGGCGACGTTGGTCTGCTCGCCCACGGCCTCGCGCAGATCCTTGATGAACTGGCCGCTGCCGTAGGGGCTCTCCACCTGGCCGTAGGCGAACTGGTTCACGTTGGGCAGGATGTCGTTCTTCAGCATGTCGATGCACTGGCGCGTGTCGTCCGCGCTCCAGTTGTCACCGTCCGAGAAGTGGAACGGGTAGATGTTCCACGCGCTCTTGGGGTAGTCCGCCGCGATGATGTCCCGGCAGAGCTTGTAGGCGCTGGAGATCATCGTGCCGCCGGACTCGCGGGTGTGGAAGAACGTCTCCCGGTCCACCTCGCGCGCCACCGCGTCGTGGATGATGTAGCGGGCCTCCAGGCCCTTGTACTGGTGGCGCAGCCACGTATCGAGCCAGAAGCTCTCGATGCGGACGATCTCCTTCTGCTCGTCGCCCATCGAGCCCGACACGTCCATCATGTAGAGGATGACGGCGTTGGTCTCCGGCAGATCCTGCAGCTTGTAGCTGCGGTAGCGCCGGTCCTCGCGCGTGGGGATGATGACGGGCTTCTTCGGATCATACGTGCCGGTGGCGATCTGCCGCTTCAGCGCCTGCTTGAAGGTGCGCTTGAAGTGGCGCAGGGACTCCGGGCCGGTGGTGTTGATGCCCGTGTACTTGATCTTCTGGGTGATGATCTTCTCGTTGTGCCGGCGCTCGATGTGGGGCAGCTGCAGCTCCTCGCCGAGGATCTGCGCCAGCTCGTCCAGGGTGATGTCGACCTCCAGCGCGTGGTCTCCCTCGCCCTGGCCGGCCTGGCCGTGGCCGTCCCCGGGCTGCACCTGCCCGGGGCCGAGCGTCTGACCCACCTCGCCCTCTCCCTGCCCCACGCCGCCCTGCTCCTTGTGGCCGTACTTGAAGCGCGGGATGTCAATGAAGGGGATGGGGATGGAGATGGCATCCTTGCCCTTCTTGCCCAGCATCTCGCCCTTCTGCACGTACTTGCGCAGGTTGGCCTTGATCTTCCCTCGGACGATCGCCTTGAAGCGGGAGTGGTCTTGGTGGATCTTCAGGGACACGCCTACTCCTTCGCGTCGCCGCGGGCGAAGATGCTCGCCACGAAGTTGAGCACGTCCGTGGAGCAGATCTCGCAGTAGCCGTAGTTCTTCATCATCCGGTCCTTCACCAGATCGATCTTCTCCTGCGTCTCCTTGTCCACCACGCTGGACACCAGGTTCTTGAGCTTGATGCTGTCCTTTTGATCCTCGAACAGCTTGAGCTCCAGGGCCTTGTGGAGCCGCTCGTTGGTCCGGTAGTTGAAGGTCTTGCCCTCGATGGCGAGCGCGCCGATGTAGTTCATGATCTCGCGGCGGAAGTCGTCCTTGCGGCTCTCGGGGATGTCGATCTTCTCCTCGATGGAGCGCATCAGCCGCTCATCCGGCTCCTCGTAGAGGCCGGTGTACTTGTTTTTGACTTTCTCCTTCTGGGTGTAGGCCTTGATGTTGTCGATATAGTTGCCGCACAGCTTGCCGATGGCGTCCTCGTCAGCGGAGATGGCGCGCTGGACCTCGTTCTTGACGATGTCCTCGTACTCCTGCTTCACGGTGGTGAGCAGCTCCTTGAAGCGCTTGCGCGCGTCCTCGCTGTTGATGAGCGAGTGCGTCTTGAGGCCCGCGTCCAGCTCGTTGAGCACCATGAAGGGGTTGATGCAGCCCTCGCCCTTGTCGCTCACCAGGGCGTTGGAGATCTTGTCCTGGATGTAGCGGGGGCTGATGCCCTCGAGGCCCTCGCGGATGGACTCCTTGCGGAGCTCCTTGATGTTGTCCTCGGTGAAGTTGGGCAGCGTCTTCCCGTTGTAGAGCTTGAGCTTCTGCAGGAGCGACAGGTTGTGCTTCTTGGGCTCCTCCAGGCGCGTCATCACCGCCCACATGGCGGCCATCTCCAGGGTGTGCGGGGCGATGTGCTTGCCCTTGATGGCGCGCGAGTTGAAGTCCTTCTCGTAGATCTTCACCTCCTCGCCCAGCTTGGTGATGTACGGCACGTCGATCTTCACCGTGCGGTCTCTCAGGGCCTCCATGAACTCGTTGTTCTCGAGCTTCTTGTACTCGGGCTCGTTGGTGTGGCCGATGATGACTTCGTCGATGTCCGTCTGGGGGAACTTCTTCGGCTTGATCTTGTGCTCCTGCGAGGCGCCGAGCAGATCATAGAGGAAGGCCACGTCCAGCTTGAGCACCTCGACGAACTCGATGACGCCGCGGTTGGCGATGTTGAACTCGCCGTCGAAGTTGAAGGCGCGCGGGTCCGAGTCAGAGCCGTACTCGGCGATCTTCCGGTAGTTGATGTCGCCGGTGAGCTCGGTGGAGTCCTGGTTCTTCTCGTCCTTGGGCTGGAAGGTGCCAATGCCCACGCGGTCCTTCTCGCTGAAGATGAGGCGGTTGACGCGGATGTGGCCCATGACCTTGGCGAAGTCGCCCTGGTACTGCGTCATCAGCTCCTTGAAGACGAAGCGGCAGGCGGGGCACAGCTCGCAGCCATCCGGGATGGTGTAGCCGCTGGCGGAGGGGGACAGCTCGGTGAAGATCTTCGGGCGCCACTCGCGAGGGATGAGGTTGAGCGGCTCCTCGTTCATGGGGCACTTCATCTTCTCCTTGGTCACCGTGCCGTCCGGCTGCTTCTTCTCGGTGAGCCAGGAGTAGGTGTACGCGGCGCCCTCGGGCGTCTTGGAGTACTCCTCCATGCCCTTCTTGAGCAGGCGGGCGATGGTGGACTTGGAGGAGCCCACGGGGCCGTGCAGGAGGATGACGCGCTTCTCGGTGCCGTAGCCCTGGGCGGCGGACTTGAAGACGTTGACCAGCTTCATCAGCGGCACGTCCAGGCCGAAGATGGCGTCCCGGCCGCCGAACTTCTCGTCACTGAAGAAGTGGTAGCGGATGAGCTTCTTCTTGTTGTCGATGTACTCGGTCTTCCCGTGGCTGAGGATCATGTCGTAGATCCTCTGGTAGGCCGTGCGGGTAATCTTGGGATTCTTGCGGACGATCTCGAGGTAGTCCTCGAAAGAGCCTTCCCAGTTGAGCTCCGCGTAGGTCTTCGTGTCCTGCAGCGCCGCGATCTTGGAGACCCACGAACCCTTTTCAGCGTTCTGCATGTCGCTCCTCGGGGCCACCCGGGGGCGCGGGAGTCGCGCACCCGAGGGGCCAGAATTTGAACCTGGGGGGCTGGATACCCATTCCGATTCACCCCGCCAGCGGGTCCCAGGCAACAATGTTCCTGGCGCCCCTTCGGGACCCCGCCGCGGAGTGGGACCGCGTGGTCAGCACGTGTCGGGGGTGCCACGGGCGGGCACACCCTCCACGGGGTGAAAAGGCATCCTGATTATAAGGACCCCAGCCCCGGCGGGTAGGGTCCAACGGGTCATCTCCCCAGCAGTGAACGTCCGAAGCCGGTCAGTTGCCGGAGCGGCGCCCCCATTGTGGGCGGATGTCCCATCTATATGGACATAACGGCGGGGCGTTGTGACGCGCAAGGTGCTCACTCGGGGTGGTAGGGGTGGAGGTAGGACACTCCCAAGGGAGGCCCGAGTGTCGGGGAGCAAGCAGAGCGGGGCGCTGGAAGGGGGGCGGGCAGGGGAGCAGGGGTCGCTTGGTTTTGGGCGCTGCGTGCGTATCCTCGCGCGCCTCCATGGCGTCCGCTCTGTCCCCTGTCCCCGCAGCGTCCCCCTCGGCCGAGCCCGTGCTCTCGGCGGTGCCCGAGCCCGAGCGCGAGCCGAGCACGCGGCTGCTGCTTGGCCTGCTGATCGTCGCGGCCCTGGTGCCCCGGTTGGTGGTGTTCCCGGTGAACGAGAACCTCTACGGGGACGCGGTGGCGCGCACGGAGCTGGCGGAGCGCTGGCTGCAGGCGCCGCACCTGATCCGATCCTTCCAGGATGGGGCCCAGCAGTTCGGGCCGCTGCACCTGTACCTGGTGGGGGCGGCGCTGAAGGTGTGGGGGCGGGAGGATGCGGGCCGGGCGGTGAGCCTGCTGTTCGGCGTGCTGTCGGTGGTGCCGCTGTTCGCGCTGACTCGGCGCTTCTTCGGCTGGCGCGCGGGAGTGTGGGCGGGGCTGGCCTTCTCCGTCTGGGGCATGCACCTGCAGATGTCCACCACGGCGGCCAGCGAGGCCGTGGCGCTGTTCTTCATGCTCGGGGTGTTCGCGCTGTTCGCGCAGGCGCTCGAGGAGAACCGCTTCGGGCCGTTGTTCGGCGCGGCGATGGTGCTGAACCTGGCGTGCGCGCTGCGCTACGACGCGTGGATGTATATCCCCCTGCTGGCGGTGATGCCGCTGCTGTGGAGGCGGGACAAGGTGGCGGGCGTGACGATGGCGGTGGCGTTTGCCTTGCTGTGTCTGCCCTTCCCGCTGCTGTGGATGCAGGGCAACGAGCTGGCGCATGGCGATCCGCTCTATCCCATCACGTACATTGATCAGTTCCACAAGAGCTGGGTGGCCAGCTCGGGCGGTGGAGCGAAGGACTGGTGGCTGCGAGCGCAGGGGCTCGGCTTCTGGCCGGGCACGGCGCTGTTCACGCTGACGCCGGGCGTGGCGCTGCTGGGCATGGTGGGCATGGTGAGGGCGTGGCGCGAGCGGCCGGAGCTGCGCTGGCTGGTGCTCGCGGCGCTGGTGCCCACGGCGTACTACACGTTCCGAGCGGCGGTGCTGCTCAACTTCCTGCCGCTGGGGCGCTTCACGGTGACGCAGGTGGTGCTGGTGCTGCCGTTCGTCGCGTCCGGCTTCGCGGCGTGCGTGCGGGCGTGGGGCGAGGTGGCGGGCAAGGTGGTGGCGGGGGGAAGCATCGCGCTCGCGGTGGCGATGCCCGTGGCGCTGGGGGTGGCGACCTTCCGAGTGGACGGCGGCTGGCGAGACTCGCTGAGGCCCGTGAGCCCCACGTCCACCAACCCCCAGCCGGTGATGCAGGCGGTGCACTTCATCGAGGCGGAGGTGGCGCGCAAGGGGAAGGCGCTCGTGCTCGACAGCGACGACCGGTACATGGATCTGCAGCTCGCGTTCTTCAGCGGGTTGCCGGATGAGCGCCTGGTGCGCCTGCGCTGGCCCGGCTTCCGGCAGCGGGTGGAGCAGGAGCGCCCGGAGTTCCTCGTGCGCTTCGATTCCGGCGAGCTCGCGCGGGAGCCGTGGGTGAAGCTGGAGGGGCGCACCTTGATGCTGGGCGACGTCTCTTATGAGGAGGTGGACGGCTTCTCCGCCCCCGTGCACGTGTACCGGCTCCGCTCGAACTAGAGGGAGAACCTCAGCCCCACCCGTTCGTGCAGCAGGTGCACGCTCGTGCCGGCCAGCCGCACGTAGGTATAGGCGCCTCCCAGATTGAGCGCGAACCAGCGCGAGGGGTGCCACTCCACTCCGCCCCAGACTTCGGGGAAGGCACCCAGGCGCCCCTCGTTGTTGGGATCCGAGCTGCTCCCCGAATGATGGTGATGCAGGTGGATGTCGAGCGCCTGGGTGATGAGCGGAAGGCCCAGGAGCTCCCGGTTCGCGACCGCGACTCCCAGCTTGAACCCGCCTCCGAGGTACGGCACCCACTCCTGGTCCGCATCGTCACGCCAGCGGTGGAGCACCCCGGGGGTGAGGCCCAGCTCGGCGAAAGTGTTGTTGCCGGAGCCGCCTCCGCCCAACTCCAGGGGCAGGCGGAACGCCCACCGGGGACCGACGTCCACCTGGAGCGCGGTCTGGAAGCTCACTCCGATGGCTGCTCCGCCACCCCCGAAGGCCTGCGCGGGACCCAGCGAGAGGGGCTCCAGGTTGATCCCCGCGCCAAAGTAGCCCGCGCGCGGCACGTCCCCTGCGGGAGGTGTCGATGCCAGGATGACAAGTAAGGGCAAGAGGGTCATTTCAGCTCCAGGGATTCAAGACTCCGGGCCGGTGCGGCCGGTCCAGAGCGGTACCAGCTTGGCGCGGAGTTCCTGGATGAAAGCCACCAGCCCCGTCTCCTCGCCGCGCTCCTCAAGCTGCTGGAGAGGGGCCTCCTTCCAGCCCGTGAGCTCCCGGTCCAGGTCATCTCCAGTCAAGATAGACAAGACGCGCTTGGCGTCTCGCTTGGCTCCGGGGTGCTCGGCCGTTAGTTCCTGGGCTTGGGTGCAGGGATCGAAGCCAAGCTCCTTCCGAAGCTCTTCGAGGCGCTCACGTTCCTGGTCATTCGCAGGGGCGAATCCCGCCAGTGCCCAGCACTCCCGTTTGGTGTGAGCCACTCCGATCAGGATGGGGCCAAGGCCATTGACGTCTGCGCGTGCCTGCTCCAGTCCTTTTCTCCGCTCTTGCGCGTGGCCGTCACTGTCTCGAATGAGCAACACGGCGTCGATGCCGCGCTCTCCCTGAACGGTGAGCAGAGTCAACGCTCGGCGCGCGACGAAGGCGTCCTGGGCTCCTTGCTCACCTTTGAAGAAGCCGTTGATGCGGATGTTCGCCTCGTCGGCGCGTGTATGGACCTGCTTCCACGCGAGGAACGGCTCGCTGCGTTGCAGCCCGCGCCACTGCCGGAACGAATCGAGCAGCTCCGGCACCATCCAATCCACAGAGGCTGAGAGCACCCGATCCGCCAGGTCACAGGCAGTTCGTCGATCCGCAGGACCCTCACAGATGATGACGATCGACTTGGAAGCCTCGGTCATCCGCGTGGTTTCTCCGGTAGCGCGCCGACCCAGCTCTCCCCCACGGTGCTCCAGAATTCGCCCGGGCGCATCGCCTCTTTCCATCGCTCGAACTCTGGATGCTGCGTGAGCGCGCCAAAGCGGATGGTTCCATCCGGCAGCACCGTGGAGAGCCGGACCTCTTTCGGATCGAGGTGGTCCACCAGATAGGGGGAGTGGCTGGTCGCGATGATCTGAAGCTCGGGATCCCGCTCCAGCAGCGTACGGAGCTGGGCCACGAGATCCTTCTGGGCCTTCGGGTGCAACGCTCGATCCAGGTCATCGAGCAGGACCAGCTTGGGACGGGGGGCGCTGAACAAGACTCCGAGCAAGCCGAGCACCAGGAGGGTTCCCTCACTTGCGCCCTGGCTCGGGATGCCCTCGGCTCCTTGCAGGTCCAGGAGAATGCGCTGCCCTGAGTAGGTCCGGGTGAAAGTACGTGTCAGTGGCTCATCATCGATGCGGATCGTCTCGGTCTCTTGCCGCTTCACCTCCGCCAGCGACAGCCGGATCCGGACGACCTGAGGGATGACAGCGCGCATCGCGGTCAGGAGCGCGCTGAAATCGTCGGGTCGACTCAGCGCCATCTGGGCGAGCACAGAGGCCAGCCCCGAGCCGTCCGATTCCATCTGGGGCTCCACGGCCTCCGTGTAGGAAGGTTCTGCCAGTCTTGGGGTCTCCAGGCGCAAGAGGGTATGGGCAGCCC
>NZ_JBJMQP010000242.1:0-7338 GCF_045802625.1 Hyalangium sp.
CCCTCGAGGGATTTGGAACCAGAAGACGCTCCTCGCCAGCGGCGTACATGCTGGGCGGAGCTGCCAGACCACCCTGTGTGCCACGAGCTCCCTGAGGAGTATTCCTTCCATAGCGCCCGGCAAGCGCTGGAAGCGATGAAGCAGCGTCTGAGTGAGCAGGCTCTTGCGCTGCATAAGCCTGAAGCCGCAACGCAGGGTCCTTGCCCAGGAATCGGGCAGCACTACAACGTCCGCATCGGTGGAAAGAGAGCTGGCTCGATCACCTGCTGCCCCTGTTGCGTCGAGGCGACGGATGGCCCCCTCGAATGGACGAAGTGTCGGATCGTCTGGTAGGTCTGACCCCAGCGCATGACAGTGCCTTCATCCAGCAACGAAGAGCTGCGGGTCCTCCGGCTCGCAGCCGACCGGGGCGACTGGAATGGCTGCCGAACCGCTTCGGAGAAGCTCCTGCTTCGAATTACCTGTCGCCACGCAGTTGGGTTGATCCGCGAGCAGGTCGCGCGGCGGCTCCCTGCCTTCGAGCGGCATCATCCCAATGTGCATTGGCCTCGTGAATTCATCGAGTCCACGGACGCAGAGCCAGCACACATTGCGCGGACATGGCCAGAGACCGAGGATGAGTTCCGCGGTCCCGGAGGCAATAACTTCACCAGCGCAGTGGAGGCGCTCTGGAAGGCAAGTCGACTCACGAACGATGAGCGGCAGTGCACGCTGGGGCTGGTGGACGCCCTCGCAGGGGCCATCATGGCTGAAAGCACCGAGCACTGGGGTTCACGACATCCCAAGGAGTGGGCCCTCTGGTATCAGCTTTCACGGGCTGGCGAAGATGACCCACGCATCATCGACATCCAGCTCACCATGAGGAGAGACTCAGAAGTGAAGAGCATCGAGCGCACCGCCTGGCTCGAGGCCGCCGACCAACTGGAAGCAGCGCTGAGAGAGACCTGATCGCCCTGCTTCTCCTGGCGCGAAGGCTCAGCGGCGCTGCACTCCGCGGGCCGCGACCGAGTCCAGCCACAGGTGCACGTTCTGGTGGAGTTGGAGGAAGGACGCCGGGCACCGCGGGCTGATGGGGCCGTGCACCATGGCCGTGACCGCCGCCCCCTTGCTCGCGCCGAAGGCGATCAGGTGCACCTGCCGTCCCTGGATCAGCGGCGCGATTCCCAGCGTCAGCGCCGCCATGGGCACGCGCGACACATCGTCCCCCACCAGCGGCGCGAGCGTCTGCCGCGTCTCGCGGGACAGCAGCACGCGGTGGCTCGTCGCATGGAGCGACTCCCCGGGCTCGTTGAAGGCGATGTGCCCGTTGGGCCCGATGCCCAGCAGCACCAGATCCATCCCTCCCGCCGAGGCCACCGCGGCGTCGTAGCGCGCGCACTCCGCCTCCGCGTCCGGCGCGCTCCCGTCGAAGAAGTGGATGCGCTCGGGCGCCAGGTTCACGTGGCGGAAGAGGTGGCGCTCCATGTAGGCACGGAAGCTGGCCGGATCCTCCGGCTCCACCCCGAGGAACTCATCCAGGTTGAACGTCGTCGCGCGAGACAGATCCAGCTCACCCCGAGCGTGCAGCGCCCCCATCTCCTTGTAGACGTTGATCGGCGAGCGTCCGGTAGGCAGCCCCAGGACCAGGTCGGGTTTGGCTCGGACCTCGGCGGCGATGTAGGCCGCGCAGGCGGTGGCAGCTTCCTGCTCGGAGGGAAAGACGCGGACGTTCACGGGATGCGCTGGGTTGGCTCAGGGCTTCGGGCCAGAGAGGGTTGACGCTCACTTTCTTTCAGAACAAGCCCCCAGGGAAGAACCCTTCCGGTATGGAAGAAGGGCGATGATCTTCACCCCTGGAGCAGTCCTCCTCACCCTGGGAGCCTCCGTCGGCTACGGCTCGTTCGATGCCGTGCGCAAGCGGCTCGCCACTTCGGTTGAGCCCCTCCCCCTCACGGCCCTCATGGGGATGGGCCAGGCGCCCCTGTTCGCCGTGTGGATGCTCGGCGCGGGCGCGGAGCTTCCCCGCGCGGGCTACGCCCCCGAGGCCGCTGGCTCCATCACCTTCGCCCTGGTGGGCAACCTGTTCTTCATGCGCGCGCTGCAGGTCTCGCCCCTGAGCCTCACCATCCCTTTCCTCTCCTTCAGCCCTGTCTTCACCGTGCTGTTCTCCCGGGCGCTGCTCGGAGAGGCGCCTCAGCCGCTCCAGGCGCTCGGCATCGCCTGGGTGGTCATTGGCGCCTTCCTGCTCAACCTCGCCCGGGAGGATCTGCTGCGGCCCTCGCGCTTCCTGAGCGGCGTCACCCGGGAGCGCGGGAGCCTGATGATGCTCGCGGCCGCCCTGCTGTGGTCGCTGGGCTCCATCTTCGACAAGCGCGCCCTCGGCTACGCCTCCGTCCCCGTGCACGCGTTCATCCAGTGCCTGGGCATCGCGCTGTGCGTCATCGTCCTGCTGGCCCTGCGCCGGAACCTGGGGGCGCTCGGCGCCGTCAACCGCTGCCGAGGCCCCTACGCCGTGGGGCTCCTCATCGCCTCGGCGGCCCAAGGGCTCCAGTTCCTCGCGCTGCCGCTCGTCGTCGTGAGCCTCTTCGAGTCCATCAAGCGCTGCATCGGCATGACGATGGCCGTCATCAACGGCGCCGTCTTCTTCAAGGAGCCGGTAACGGTCCAGAAGCTCATGGCCATCGCGCTCATGGGCACCGGGGTGGTGCTCATCCTCTCCTGAACAGCCACCCCACCCTCCAGGGTCTCCCGTCAGAAGGCAACCAATCAGGGCACAGAGTCCGTGGCGGCGCGCTCGAAAGGAGTAGAGTGCCCGCCCCTATGGACGCCTTTGCTTCGCTGGATGCCACCGCCCAGGCGGACCTGGTCCGCCGCAAGGAAGTCAAACCCCTGGAGCTCGTGGACGCGGCCATCGCCCGCATCGAGCGCCTCAACCCCAAGCTCAACGCCGTCATCGCCCAGTGGTTCGACGAGGCCCGCGAGCTGGCTCGAGGCCCGCTCCCTCAGGGGCCCTTCACCGGCGTGCCCTTCCTCATGAAGGACCTCATCTCCGCCTACGCGGGCAAGAAGTTCACCTCGGGCTCGCGCTTCTTCGCGGACATGGTGGTGCCCCACGACAGCGAGCTCACCCAGCGCTACAAGCGCGCCGGGCTCGTCACCCTCGGGAAGACCAACCTCCCCGAGTTCGGCATCATCTGCACCACCGAGCCCAAGCTCTTCGGCCCCACCCGCAACCCGTGGAACCTCGAGTACACCACCGGCGGCTCCAGCGGCGGCTCGGCGGCGGCCGTGGCCAGCGGCATGGTGGCCATCGCCCACGGCGGTGATGGCGGCGGCTCCATCCGCATCCCCGCCTCCTGCTGCGGCATCTTTGGCCTCAAGCCCTCTCGCGGCCGGATGCCCATGGGGCCGGACATCGGCGACATCATGCACGGCCTCGTCACCGAGCACGCCCTCACCCGCTCCGTGCGCGACAGCGCCGCCCTGCTGGACGCCACCGATGGCGCCGACGTGGGCGCGCCCTACGCCGCTCCGCCCAAGGCCCGCCCCTACACCCAGGAGGTGGCCACGCCACCCGGCAAGCTGCGCATCGCCTTCACCACGCGCACCAACACCGGCACCCCCGTGCACCCCGAGTGCCTCAAGGCCGTGGAGAACACCATCCGCCTGCTCACGGACCTGGGCCACACGGTGGTGGAGAGCAGCCTGGAGGTCCCCGACGAGGAGGCCCTCGCGCAGACGTTCATGACCATCTGGTCCAGCGGCGCGGTGGTCGCCATCGAGAAGCTGGCCCCGCTGATGGGCCGCGAGGCCACGCCCGAGCACTTCGAGCCCCTCACCTGGGCTCTCTACGAGATGGGGCGCCAGAACACCGCCGCCTCCTACCTGATGGCCTATGACGCGCTGCAACGTTACTCGCGGGCCTTCGCCCAGAAGTTCGTGGATGTGGACGCCTGGCTGCTGCCCACCCTCGCCGAGCCCCCCGTGCCGCTCGGCACGTTCGACGCCCCACCGGACGAGCCCATGATGCCCCTGTTCCGGGCCGCCGCCTTCACGCCCTTCTGCCCGCTTGCCAACATCACCGGCAACCCGGCCATGTCCGTGCCCCTGCACTGGAGCGAGGACGGCCTGCCCGTGGGGGTGCAGTTCATCGGCCGCTTCGGGGACGAGGCCACCCTCTTCCGATTGGCCGCCCAGTTGGAGAGCGCCCGCCCATGGGCCGCCCGGCGCCCTCCTCTCTTTGGATGACCCGTGGGTTCCGCTCGCGTTAGAAACCACTCTCTATGAAAGTCGCTGTCCTCACAGGCGGGGGTGATTGCCCCGGCCTCAATGCGGTGATTCGAGCCGTTGTCCGCCGTGCCAGCGAGCACGGTTTCGAGATGATGGGCCTGAAGGATGGGTGGAAGGGCCTGCTGGAAGACAGCCACTTCCGCCTCACGCGGGAGACGACCTCCGGCATCCTCCACCGTGGAGGCACCATCCTGGGCACCTCGCGCGTGAACCCCTTCAAGGTCGAGGGAGGCCTGGAGAAGGTGAAGCGCGCCGTGGAGCGCAACGGTATCCACGCCATCATCGCCATCGGCGGCGAGGGCACGCTCTCGGCCGCCACGCGCATGTCCCAGGAGGGCCTGCGCATCGTCGGTGTGCCGAAGACGATCGACAACGATCTGAACGGCACGGACTTCACCTTCGGCTTCGACACGGCGGTGATGATCGCCACGGACGCCATCGACCGGCTGCACTCCACCGCCGAGTCCCACAAGCGCGTCATCGTCTGCGAGGTGATGGGCCGGCACGTGGGCTGGATCGCCACCTACGCGGGCATCGCGGGCGGCGCGGACGTCATCCTGGTGCCGGAGGTGCCCGCGGATCTGGCCAAGGTCGCCGAGCACATTCAGCGCCGGCATGCCTCGGGGCGCTCGTTCTCCATCGTGGTGGTGGCCGAGGGCACGCGTGTGAAGATGTCCGAGGACAAGGGCGAGCAGCTCATCACCTCGGGCGCGCTGGACGAGGCGGGCCGGCCGCGCCTGGGCGGTGTGGGCGGCATCGTGGCGCACGAGATTGAGCGGCGCACGGGCTTCGAGACGCGCGTGTCGGTGCTGGGCCACATCCAGCGCGGCGGCGTGCCCACGGCGCACGATCGCGTGCTGGCCACGCGCTACGGCGTGCACGCGTGCGACATGGTGGCCCGGGGCGAGTTCGGGAAGATGGCCTCGCTGCGAGGCAACGAGATCGTCAGCGAGGATCTGGCGCTGGCCACCAAGGAGCTCAAGCGGGTGCCCGAGGAGTTCTTCAAGGTGGCCCAGGTGTTCTTTGGTTAGGTGGGCGCGGTAGGCTCGCCCTTGCCGATGGACCTCTACGCGGAGATCGCCGCCCTCGTCGCCGAGGGCCAGCCGTTCATCCTCGCCACCGTCATCGAGAGCGCGGGCAGCACGCCGCAGAAGCCCGGCTCGAAGATGGTGGTGCTGGGGGACGGCTCGCTGCGCGGCACGGTGGGGGGTGGCGCCATCGAGCACCAGATCATCGAGGCCGCGCGCGCGCTGCTGGAGGCTCCGGAGCAGACGCGCGTCATCGAGACGCACCTGACCCACGAGCTGGGCATGTGCTGCGGCGGCCGGATGAAGGTGTTCCTGGAGAAGCACGGGGCCCCGCCGCGGCTCACGGTGTTCGGCGCCGGGCACGTGGCGAAGGAGCTGGCCTCCCTGGCACACAAGGTCGGCTTCCGCGTCACCGTGGTGGACGCCCGGCCCGAGTGGGCCACCTCCGAGCGCTTCCCCGGCTGCGAGGTGCTGCGGAAGGATCCCGCGGACCACGCGCGAGCGGTGGCGGGAGGCGCGCACGAGTACTTCTGCGTCACCACGCACGACCACCCGCTGGATCAGGCCGTGGTGGAGGCGCTGTTGAGCAAGCCCTCGGCGTACCTGGGCGTGATTGGCAGCCGGCGCAAGGCGGAGCGCTTCCGCATGAGGATCAAGGCCACGGGGGTGGAGGACGCGGCGCTGGACCGCATCCGCTCGCCCATGGGGCTGGCCATTGGAGCGCTGACTCCCGAGGAGATCGCCATCTCCATCGTCGGGGAACTCATCCAGGTGCGGCGCAGCGGACAGCCGCGCAAGTAGGCTATCTTAGACCTCCTCGAACCGCGTACCGGTGGCACCCATGCGCTCCAGGCCGTCCTTGATGGCCTCTGAGACAATCAGGGGACCCTCCCACCCCTCGCAACGAAACACCTGGGCGCTGCCCGCCTTGGCCTTGTCGATGCGCAGTTCGTACATAATGGAATACCGCCGGGCGTTGTGAAGCGCCCCCTCCTCAGGCGTCCAACGAACGAACCGGGACGCCTTTTCGTCGATGCAGCCGATGAGGCGTGTGGCCACGAGGAGGAGGTACTGATCCGGCTGACCCTCCACGTCCACGGGGATCAGTTGCACATCATCCGGTGCCACTTCCGCGAACAGGGACGCGACCCGGATATGGACCACCGGGACACCGACGTTCGCTTCCGTGAAGTCCAGCGGCCTGCCTGCGATCTCGACGGGTATCCTCAAGCGCTCTTGGATGTGGACAGGTGCCCCGATTGTGAACTGCCCATCGTGCACTTCGAGTCCCTGTCTGTCCGTCGGCGTGTTCAGGTGCCAGCGGTGCGGGACATTCACATCGTCGGCGAGTTCAAAATAACGCTGGGGCATGGGCTCCCTTTAGCGCGGGGGCTACCGGGTGACGAGCTGGTTCAGCTCTGTTCCCGGAGTGGCGATCTCCTTTGCCAGCGCCTTGAGTGCCCGCGTCAGCCCCTCACGGCACTCCACGACGCTGCGGCAGGTCCTCGTTGCATCGGTCAGTGCCTTGTAGACGAGTTGGTGGTACCGCTCGGGGTGCGGGCCGTAGTGGCCTTCCAGAGGCATCTTGTTGGCTGGGTCCTCCAGCGACATCCCCGCCCTGGCGAAGATCTTCCGGAACCTCGGCGTCCACGGGCCTCCACGCGAGGCGTCCTTGTCGTTGCAGACGGTGGCGATGTGGTGCTTCTCAACGCAGGGCCCCTTGCCGCCACCCGTGCCCCGTGCCGTCATGGCCACCGCGTTGGCGGCCACCGTGACGGTGACACCCTCGTCCGCCAGCGCGATCTCCTCCACCGTTCCCAGGGCCGGCAGAGAGAGTCCCACCTGCTCCTCAGCCTGCGCAGCCACTTCAGCCGAGCCCGGCAGCGTCTGCACCGTCGCCGCGAACCCCTGCGCCGTCTGCCCGATAGCGGCCAGCAGCAGCATGGCCACCGCCTTGGCGGACTCTTGCCCCAGAATCCTCCCGAAGCGCTCACCCGCGTCGCGGATCTGCTCGAAGGTGGTGGCCCCCTTCATCGCCTCC
>NZ_JBJMQP010000243.1:0-1599 GCF_045802625.1 Hyalangium sp.
AACAATCACTGCACCGACGACGATCTCGGGTGCCGCGAAGACACAGAGGGCCACGACTGCGGGAGCGGCTGCATCCGCGTAGGCGACAGCGCATCTTTTGGTGACATCCCGAAACCTGACCCTGTCCCGATCGAGAGCGTGAAAGCACCGCTCCGCAAGGATCGGCCATTCGTTGGAGGCTTCCCGCACCACGCAATGCCCGTCATCCGTCCAGGGGAACTGCGCCGCCCGCTGAAGGTTGGCGAATCTCGGACTTGGGTCCTCCAACTCCCCCGGGCTCGGATCCATCGTTGCGCAGGCTGAGAGCAGGAGCAGAAGCAGGAATGCACTGCAAGTTCGCAAACGCATGGCGACGTCCTATCAATCAAGCGAGGTGCTGCGGGTCAAAGCTACGCCGGTTCTCCGCTGGAGCGTAGCAGCACGCCCGGACAGCGAGAGCCGATGCTCAGTAAGTGTTCGCCGTGCCCCGTGAGGGCCGCGGGATGAACGAGGCTGCCCGCTGGGCGAGCAGGAGTCAGTCGAAGCTGTTGGGGAGAGTGACAGTGCCTGGGTTCTCGATGGCGGCGAGGGCTGCGCGCAGCAGGTAGTCGCCCGGGTCCTCCCCGCGCAGCCTGGCCGTCTCGATGAGCGAATAGTAGAGCGCGGCCACCTCGGTGCCCCGCTGAGACTTGCTGCCGTAGTGATTCTTGCGGCCCATCACCATGTCTCGCAGTTGTCGCTCGACGTGATTGTTGTCCAGTGGCACCCGAGGGTCGCGCAGGAAGACCGTCAGCCCGTTCCACAGCGCCAGCATGTACTCGAGAGCCTTGCGGAAGGTGCTGTCGGGCAGCGCCTTCTGAGCCAGCGCCCAGGCGTGGATGCGCTCGACGAGAGGAGCTGAGTGCTGCTGTCGCACGGCGAGCCGATGGGCCAGCGCGTCCTGCTGAGCCTTGCCTTCCAGCGCGTGCCAGTCGGGCAAGTCCTCCTCGAGGGCGTACAGCTGACCGATGAGCTCCAACACCTGCTCACAGACAGGGGCGAACTTGAGCGCCTCCACGAATTTGCGCCGCACGTGTGCCCAACAGAAGGCCAGGATGGCGGTGGCGGGCCCGTCCGCTCCGGACTTCGTCGCCGTCTGGTAGGCCGCATACCCATCCACCACGACGACGCCCGCGTAGTCTCCGAGTACCGTCTTGGCCGTGGCCCCCGAGCGGCTGGGCAGAATCCGGTGGTACACCGTGTCGGGCGAGGCCACCGTCCACGCGTACCACTTCTTCCCGGGCCCCTTGTCCAGCAGGTACCAGTGCGTCTCATCGGCGTGGACCAGCGGTGAGCCGAAGAGCTCTGCGGGCAGCGCCTCATAGCTGGGGCGCAGGTGGTCGGCCAGCGCCTCAATCTGATCCCACAGCGTCTGGCGCTCCACCACCAGGCCCTCCCGCCGGAACATGCGCTCTTGGCGGGCCAGGGGCAGGTGAAAGGCATACTTCTGCAGCGCCACGTGGACGGCGAACTCCACCGAGTAGCGGCCACCCTCCACCAGGCGCGGCGGGGCGGGCGCCGTCACCGGCGCGCAGCCCTTGGGGCAGCGGTACTTCTGGCGGTGCACCTTGCGCAGCACAA